>JAYWIB010000768.1:0-1715 GCA_043789265.1 Chitinophagaceae bacterium | reverse complement strand
TAAAAGTTTTACCACAATTTTTTCGGCAACTTTTTTATCAGCAATACAATCAACGCAATTTTTAAAGCACCACTAAATGCAGTTGTAAAAAAGGCCGGTACTGATAAAAAGAATTTTACTTATGACCCGTTTTCAGCTCATCGAACAAATAAAACAAAAGCAATCCTACCTCTGTGTAGGTCTTGATACAGACATTACAAAAATTCCCAAACACCTGCAAAGCCACCCTCACGGTGTGTTTGAATTCAACAGGCAGATAATTGATGCCACCAAAGACCTGTGTGTGGCGTATAAAATAAACACCGCTTTTTACGAAGCAATGGGAGTAAAAGGCTGGCAGGCCATGGAGCAAACAGTAAATTATATTTCATCCTCACATTTTACCATTGCAGATGCCAAGCGTGGTGATATCGGCAATACATCCACGCAATATGCAAGGGCTTTTTTTGAACAATTAAATTTTGATTCCATCACAGTAGCGCCTTACATGGGCGAAGACAGTGTAAAACCATTTTTATCATTTGAAGATAAGTGGGCTATAGTGTTGGCATTAACAAGCAATACGGGCAGCAAAGATTTTGAGCAGCTAAAAGTGCAGGGAGCAAATGAAAATGAAGACACGAATTTTTTATACGAGCAGGTGCTGAAAACCAGTGCCGGCTGGGGCAGCATAGATAATATGATGTATGTGGCCGGAGCCACAAAGACCGCAGATTTTGTATCTATACGCAAAATAATTCCGCAACATTTTTTGCTGGTACCAGGTATTGGCTTTCAGGGAGGCAGCCTTGCCGATGTAAGTAAATACGGGATGAATAAAGATTGCGGCCTGCTGGTAAATGCCAGCCGTGCCATTATTTACGCCAGCGAAAAAGAAGATTTTGCAGACGAAGCCAGGGCCATCGCTCTGCAGTTTGCAAGTGAAATGAAAACATACCTCAATACGTTTATGTAATACTGCTACCTTGCTTCTTTTATTTCAACGGTGCTACATTATTTTTGACTGCATTCAATATCGCATTACCTTGTTGCAGCTAAAACTCTACACATGAAAAGAAGAAATTTCTTAAGCAGTGCTGCATTGGTTGCAGTAAGTTCCACCTCAATGGTTTCAGCATCCTGCAATAACAAATCCAATGAAAAAATTGCTGATAAAAAAACAGCGCCTGACACCACAGATAATTTTGAATTGAATGAAATTACCATCAGCGAACTGCAGGCACACATGGCAGCAGGCAAATACAGCGCTGAACAAATTACACAACTATACCTGCAAAGAATTGCAGCCATTGATAAAAGCGGCCCCGCAATAAATGCGGTGATTGAATTAAACCCTGATGCAGTGGCGATTGCCCAGGCAATGGATGCCGAAAGAAAAGCAGGTAAAGTGCGTGGCCCATTGCATGGCATTCCTGTTTTAATAAAAGACAATATTGATACAGCAGATAAAATGATGACCACGGCAGGCTCGCTTGCCATGGTGGGCAACATTGCATTGAAGGATGCATTTATTGTAACAAAACTCAGAGAAGCAGGGGCTGTATTACTGGGCAAAACCAACCTGAGCGAATGGGCAAACTTCCGTTCGTCAAAATCATGCTCGGGCTGGAGCAGCCGCGGCGGCCAAACAAAAAGTCCGTATATACTGGATCACAATCCATGCGGATCCAGTGCTGGTGCAGGTGCGGCAGTAGCCGCCAATTTATGTGCGGTGG
>JAYWIB010000767.1:0-1718 GCA_043789265.1 Chitinophagaceae bacterium | reverse complement strand
AACCTGTTTGGAATTTAATAAAGGCACCTCCTGCTGTTTATGCCGTTGGTTAAATACCAGACGGCTGCGGTCACCGGGTTGGTAGTGGGCTTGCGGATGGATGTGGAATACACACAGGGGCGGAACCTATTTTTTGAATTGAAAACTGTAACATACCCCTGGTGATAGCCGATGGTTTAAAGCCTTTCACGACGAGATAGATTCCGAGTGAAAATTCAAATAATGCAACCAGCAAGGAGGCAAGCCCTTCCATAGGAGAATGTTGTTTGATAACACCAAATAACACGGCAATATAACCTGCTATTAGCGGCACCGCTCCAAAAATTCCTGTTAGGGAAAGTGCACGGGGTACCAGGCGTGACTGATAAAGCAGAAATCCCAACAGCAAATCATTTATTGCAGGCATAAAGCTTTGTCCGAGGAGAAAAATGCGGTCATATAGAATAGCAAGTGCATGACCTGTAATCAATGCATCTGCCCCAGCTCCGGCCTTTCGCAAGGATACTATGGAAAGAAGAAACGCAACACCTACGAAGATGGTGCTGGCTTCCAGAATTCGTGAAGCAACGAGTCCTAATGCAAGACCTTCGTTTTGCTTCTTGAGTACCGGGTACAGTACAATGGCAGTGCCGATGCTTGTAAGGGCTACTATTATTTCGAGAATGCCGCCTGTGATGGCAGCAGTATCCGGGCCAGGGCCAATGATGTAATCAGGATTGTGTACCGAACTGTAGAGACTGATTGTAGGAATTGAGACAAAAGTGAGCAGATAAAGCACGCCTGCTGCAAGCGAGGTTTTTCGCAATGAACTCATGGGTACTCTTTTCACTGATTCATTCACGACGATTGCAGTATTGATAGTTGTATTCATTTTTTTTAAATTTTTAAATGTTGTTTTGTAACACAATAGAGATACTAATTACGTGGACGGCCGTGTAATATTATTTTTTCCCAAGTGGATTTCTCTTCCAGGGTTTAGAAAAATGTACACTTATCATTAATCCCCGGTTATACATTTCCTTGTTGTAAGAAATATTGGTTAATCCATAATTGTATCTTATGTCTAATGCTATCCTTTTTTGTTTGAATGGAAACTCAATGCCTCCACCTGCCTGGATGCCTGCATCAAAACGCTTATAGCCTCCGATAGTATTCTTAAAGGAGAGGTTAACAGACTTGCCATCAGCTTTCCAGTCACCACTAAGTGTATAAGCGATGGAAGGACCGGCATTCACATAAAATTTACCAAAATGAAAGCGGGCTAGCACGGGCAATTCCAATGTGTTTAAATGAAGTGTTGATGCGCTGTTGGTTAATGGATTGCCGGGTTTTAATTTTCCGCCCTTTCTCATAAAATAAAATTCAGAAACAAGTGACAAGGCGGGTGTGATGCCGGCCTGAAATGACACCCCTGCCTGCAAACCGTTATTTGATTTTTTGTAATCCGACATGGAACTGTTAGCGTCACCATAGTTGATGTTTGTGCTCGCCACATTAACCATCAGGTCAAAGTAAGTTTTTGCCGTTCTTTTTTCACCCTTGTTTTTTTCGGGAGCCGGTTCTGTTGGTTGAGCAAATGTGTTTGCACTTAGGAAAAGCATACTTAGTATGAGTCCTGTTTGTAATTTCTTTTTCATAATTTTTGTTTTAGTTGTTTTTATTTATTTAACTGGAACAAAAATCGCTGAAAGTACTTGGTGTTTTTTCCGGGTTATGCA
>JAYWIB010000766.1:0-1725 GCA_043789265.1 Chitinophagaceae bacterium | reverse complement strand
TGATAAAAAATAAAGTGGTTAACTCATCAGTAATTAAGAGAAATAGTTTTAACAGTTTCGGCGGCTTTGATACCGAGCCTGAAATTCTTTATATAGAAGACAGGGCATATTCATTAAAGTGTGCTATGGCGGGTTTGCAATTTGGTATGATTGCTGAGCCGCTGTTTATAGTTAACTTTTATCCGCAAAGCATGTCGGGCAGGCAGCCTGCAAAATGGATTGAAGCGGCAGTAAGCCTTTGGAAAAAAACTTACGCAAAAACAGGCAATGCATATGGTGCTGCCATTTGCCTTCAGCTATTTGAAAATGCTGTATGGGCTGCCAAATACAGCGAGTGGAGGCTTGTAAAAAAATCTTTGAAACTTGCTTCGAGTATTTCACCTCATCAACGGCCTGTGGCATCACCGCTTTTTAGTGCAATGTTTGGCTGCTGGCCTTTTGGCGCATACTTGATGAGAGAAATACTGCTGAGGATATATACACATAAAACAAGGTAATGCTGCCATTGGTTTCTGTAATTGTACCCATTTATAATAATGCGCTGTATTTGAAAAAATGCATTGAAAAATTATTACGCCAGACATACAGCTCAATTGAAATTATTCTTATTGATGATGGTTCTTTAGATGAAAGTTACCAGATTGCGAAAGCATTCGAATCAAAAAAATGTATGGTTGTTCAGCAACAAAATGCTGGCGCTGCGGTTGCCAGAAATACAGGTTTAAAAATAGCAACCGGCAGGTATATTCAATTTATGGATGCTGATGACTTTATATCGGATGATAAAATTGAGCAGCAGGTAAGGGCGCTGGCAGGGGCTGAAGATAAAGTGGCCGTGTGTAATTATGTAGAGTTTTCTGATGATAGTGAATTAACCGATGACCTGAAACCAACAAATCAGTCTTCATTTATTTTTTCCAGTAACAATACACCGGATTTTTTACTCAATCTGTGGATTGGCAACAATGATTTAAATTTTATTCAGACCAACTGCTGGCTGGTACCACGTGCATTGATTGAAAAGGCAGGCCACTGGCGGCAATACCGCTGCCCTGATGATGATGGCGAATTTTTTACAAGAGTATTACTTTCAGCGTCGGCTGTAGTGTATGTTCCCGGGATTTATAATTTTTACAGAAGAGGAATTGCCGGCATTAACTTAAGTAAAAGCGCAGGAAAAAAACACTTGCAGAATAATTTGCTTACCATCAGCCTTAAACACGACTATATAAGTGCACACACACAAAATAAAATTGTTCAAAAGGCCATTGCAAAACAATACCTGGACTATGCAGTGTTTACTTATCCCTTGCATAAAATTTTATCAGCTATTGCATATAAGCGCTATACAATGCTGAATGAAAAAGTACCGCTGCCTCAGTTGGGCGGAAATATGATAGAACTGGTAAAATTTATTTTCGGATGGCGGACAGCCCGTCTTATAAAGCATTATTTGCGGGGCGGATGAAAAAAAGCATTCTTTTTATTACCACACATAATTTAGCAAGCAATCCCCGGCTGGTAAAGGAAGCGGAACTTGCGCTTTCAATGCACTACGGTGTTGATATTGTTTGCTTTGAGTTTAACAACTGGAGCAAATCTATAAATGAGCAAATAAAAAATAAATTGGCGCATGCTTCCATTACATGTATTGCGGCAGGCAGGCAACCATTGCTGCCCTGGATAAGAAGTGTTTTTTATGAAACATTTTTCAGACTACTTGGA
>JAYWIB010000765.1:0-6004 GCA_043789265.1 Chitinophagaceae bacterium | reverse complement strand
AAGGATAAAGCGGAATATCTATTGCATCCACATCAGCAATAATGCGTACTACATTTTTAATAAACAGTTCTCTTGCCTGCTTAGGAATATCAGAAGCCGGGTAATACATGCCTAAAAATGGTTCCAGGTGTGCTTCCTTTTCTTCTGCCACCACCTGTCCATGACCATCTTTCATAAACTGGTATATCATCACCCTGTCGTACCCGGTATATTTTTTTATGATGGATGCTGCCCGTGTCAGTACCATCATCTTTACTGTCGCTGCGGGCAGATAAATAGCTTAGCCTGTTTAAAAGTTCCTGGTAAACTGCAGCGGAAGGTTCACCCACACAGGGTTCCATCTCTACTATCAATTTATCCTGGGTGTAATGTGCAATAGTATCAAAGCATTCATTGTGCCTCTCTTTCAGGTGGGCAACTTCAAACACATCTATCTGCTTGCTTTTTTTATTTACAGCATGTGTATCCTGTCTTCCAGTCCTATAAACTTAAGGTGGGCTAAGCCAGTACCCAGTAAGGCGTCCACTTCTGTGTGTAAGTAACTGGCCAGGTTGGCAGATACCTGTACGATGTTGAAATTTTTATTTGCGGCAATAAAAAATCCCTATGGCTGAATGTGACCCAGAATATGAATGGGTTCTCTGTCGCAGTTGGTTTCGTCAACTTGTAACAATTGTTTATCTGCAGTCATGGTTAAATATAAATGTTAGAATCGGTCTAAGACAAAGAAAAATATGTAACAATAAAATGCTGGTTCGTGAAGCTTGCACTTACCCGTCCATTTGTTTATACAGTGTTTAATGAAACATCTGAAGCTTTCATGAACCATTCATTTTTTAACCATCACCCACCTGTAAAACACGTTTATAAAACTTAACATCCACAGACATTACTGGAAATGCAGCCGGCAGGTATACTTTGTCAATGTCCACAAATTTATTTTTTTCATAAAACCGCTGTGCGGCAATAAATTTTTCAGTTGTGCCCAAATAAACTTCCTGTGCTTTCAGTTGCGTGGCATACGCAATAAGTGTATCCAGCAGTTGCTGCCCTGCTCTATACTCTTTTCCTCTAAAATTTTTATCAACAAACATTTTTCTTAACGCGGTTTGCTTATTACCAATGTCCAGCAGTGCAATGGTTCCAATAATTTTTTCTCCAGACTTTGCAATCCAAAAATTACCCAAACTGTGCTGATAGAAATTTTTAATGCCACATAAATCAGGCTGCCTTTCCAAATCTATATCAATTTGAAATTCAGTTTTCTGAATGCCCAGAATTAAATTCTGAACAGCGGTTTTGTATTTGTCTGTATATATTTCAATGGTAAGTGGCTGCATTTATTAATTTGATAACACGGTTTACCTGAGCTTGTTTTTTTTCTTTTTCAAATTTAAAGGTTTTAAATGCCGTTGCTGTTGTTACCCCCGAATGGGGGCATACACTGCCATCTAACCCCACATAATAAAAGCCCTGTGTGCTGAAGGGTGCAGCAAGGCGGCCTGTACCGCAGCCCACTTCCAGCATGGAGCGGCAATGGTGTTTCAGCAATAAATTTTTATACAAATCAAACTCTTCACGGTAGTTGATAAAAGTTTGGTACATGTCTTCATATACCGATGCCAGGCTGTTGTACAGGTTGCTCATGGTGCTGTAATTTCAATTTAAAATAAACTTAGCTGTATGCCCTCGTAATGTTTTGGCAGGCGGCTGTTGTAAAGCTTACCGGTTAATCCTAAAAAGGTAAAACCGCATGCGGTGTAGTAGTCAATCAGTTTTTGATTGTCGCCCCATGTATCCATCCGCACAAATTTTTTTCCATTGCTGCGGCCATACTCCAGCGCCCAGGCAGTAATGTTTTTTACATACCCATTGCCCCTGTGCTGCGGATGGGTAACTATGCGGTGGATGTATACAGAGGGATTTTTATCTTTTTCGCCCCAGATATATGGACCATTAAAAGCAAGCACAAAAATGCACACCACTGTGTTGCCGATCATTATTTTATACTGCCTGTTTTCATTTATTTCATTTTCCACCATCGCCTCATCAAAGCCCAGCCAATGTTTATCAAATACTGTTTTTTGAAAAGCAATGGCCGCATCATACAAGCTGAAAATGATTTCAATATCCTCTTTAGTGCAGTTGACTATTTTCATAAATTATCTGATGGAAAAATAATCAATCTGTATGTATAAAAAAAGCTGGCCTTCTTTGGGAAGGCCAGCGTGTGTGAAATACTTTGAAAAGTTTAGAATTTGATATTTAAAGAAGATTGAAAAATAGTACCCAGTTGGCTGAACTGAGAACCATTATAAGCCAATATTCTATAGCGACCGCTGAAAGTTAAAAATCCTTCCAGCAAACTTTTATCAGCAGCATTGCTTAATGTGGCTGCAGCATCAGCATATTTAGGATCGCCAGCATTGCCAGTTAATTCTAATTTCCATTTTGGCAATATATTCAGCAGGTTGTTTACTGTTACTGACAATGAAATTTTATCTGTAAAATTATAGCCTACATTTAAATCAGTTACTACGGCTGATTTAAAAACCTGCTTAATGTTATTCATAACTCCTCCGCCATTATCAAGATCCTGAAACTTTGTAGAGCCAAACAAAGTGTTGTTCAAATTAACATTCCATTTGCTTACTGCGTAGTCGAAACCTAATACAGCTTTGTAACGGGGACGTCCTTCAGTTAACAAAGATCTTATCTGTGCGTTTAAAATATCGGAACCGGCATCTTTAATTGGCTTTGGAATATTTGGTGTACCAACAATTTCATTAGTAAGATTATAATTGCCTGCAAAGTTGATGGCCACTTTGCCAGCACCCAATCCAATGTTTTTATAACTGGCCACAAAATCCAAACCTGATGTACGAGTTTTAATTCCATTAATAAAAAACTGAACACTTACCACATCTGCTTCCTGCAAAATTTTATATAGTTGTGTGGATGGATCGTTTGATGAAATGGATGAACTGTACACTACCCTGTCTTTGATGGCAATGTTGTAATAATCTAAAGTAAGACTTAAATTTCTTGAAGGTTTAGCACCTAATCCAAAAGTAAAACTGGTAGAACTTTCAGGCTTCAGCTTAGGCACTCCTAAAAGGAAAGCCTGCTTACTGTTGTTGTTATATAAACCTGAAGTAACAATTACCCCGCCAGCAAAAGATGCCTGTGTAGATTGAGCATTTATTTGATGAAGTGTTGGCGCCCTGAAACCTGTGGAAACGGATCCTCTTAAGATTAAATTATCTCCTGCAAGTCTTACCCTGCTTGACACTTTATAAACAAACTTACTTCCAAAATCACTATACTTTTCACCCCTTACTGTGCCGTTAATAAGAAAGTCTTTTGAAACATTATAGTTTGCATCAAAGTAAGCACCCAGGTTATACCGGCCAAAAGTTCCGGAATTTTCTGTTCTTATTCCAGGAAAAGAATTGGCACCTTGAAGTGTAAACGAAGCTTCATCACCTGCTACAATCTTATAAGATTCTTTACGAATTTCAGTACCAAAACCAACAGAGAAATCATCTGTCAAACTTTTAGAAATATCTACGTTACCGATGACATTTGTAAATCCATAACCGCCCGGTTTAAAAGATGTAGGACTTGCCTTTAACAACGACCGGTTTACTGTATTGTTCACATCATATAACTGAGAATTTCCACCAATTGTAACACTGATATCCTGCTTCCATCCGTTGATTTCATTTTTAAAACCAACCGTGGCATTGTAGTCTGTAAGCTCACCTTCAAATGTGGGTTCATAACCTATGTAACCTTTGTACCGGCCTGCAGTTTTATCAGCAATAAAGTCCTGCTGCAATGGCGAAGCACCGCCACCATAAGTAAATCCCGTATAATCAGGAGCGCTTGGGTCAATTGCATGGAGCAAGCCTTCATCAACTCTCCAATATGGCACACGATAATTAGCATTACTGATAACTTTTTTAAATACATATGCTGCATTGCTGTAAAACAATCCTTTTTCTCCTACACCTACACCAAAATTATATTGAAACTTGGCAGCAGTAGTGGCGCCCGTACCATTACGATTATTTCCTGTTGGATATTTTTTTAAGTAGTTTCCAACAGTTGTGTTTTTGAAAACGTCATAATTCTGTGCCAGTCTTACATTATTCCAGTTATCAACCTGGGCCTGTGTTGCATTTGTGCCATTTGGATTTATGGAGACACCTGAAGCATCTAAATCTTCCGGTACCAATTCCTGAAATTTTTCTAAGGCAGTTTGGTTTTCATCCGTTTTAAAAGATCCGTATGGAAAAAAAGTTTGTGCCTCGGTTTCTAAATCAATAATTCCAGAACGAACTGCATTGTTTTGCTGACTTAATCCTACTGTATAATTAATAAAGCCTTTGCTTCCGATGTTTGCACCACTGTTTAAAGAGAGGCCATAATTGGCACCATCACCTTTACTTGTTACACCTCCGTTCACTGTTAAAGAACTATACTGATAACGATCTTTTAAAATTACATTCATTACGCCAGCGATGGCATCGGAACCGTATTGTGCAGATGCACCATCACGTAAAATTTCCACACTCTTAATGGCATCAATTGGAATGGCTGATAAATCAGCACCTGTTTCTCCACGGCCGGGAGAAAACTGCACATACAATAAGGAACTCAGGTTTTTTCTTTTTCCGTTAATTAAAATTAATGTACGGCTTGGGCCGAGGTTTCTAATTTCATAAGGATCCAATAGGGTAGACGCATCATTTACAGGTGTATTAACCGTATTAAATGATGGCACCCGGTATTGCAATGTTTTATCAAATGTTATTTGCCCTGTACTCCTTAGTGTTGCGGCATCTACATTATCTATCGGCAATGGAGAGCCAATAGACGATCGTGGCAACGACCTGGAACCCACCAGTACCACATCCTGCAGCATTTCGCTGGCTACGGTAAGGGCTACATCCAGTGTTTTTTCGTCATTGCCGGCCAATGTTACTTTTTCTGTTACCGGCTGAAAACCTGTGCCTGAAAATGTGATGGAGTAAGAGCCTGCTGGTAATGCAAGACTGTAGCGGCCGTCGGCATCTGTGGCCACGCCTTTGCCTGATGGTTTGGCTGTAATGCTGATGCCTGTAAGGGGGGTGCCTGCGCCGGTGACTGTGCCGGTAATTTTTTGTGCGGAAACCTGTATGCCTGCAAATAAAAAGAGACACACAAGGGTGTGATTGACAAAATTTCTCATGTAAGTAGTGTTTTGGTTAACATTAATATACCTCAAATTAAGGCTTTTACTGAAACCAAAAACACATACTTATCCATATTTGTTTATAATTTTTTTTATAAACGATGATTGCATCTAAAAAAAATGGGGAAACCCGGAGGAAAATAATTACATCCTGATAATAATTAAAACAAGCAGGCAGTGGTGCTGCTGCCCGAAACAAGAAAATAAGCCGTACTGAACTTACAGTTATTGAAAAATATAATTCTGTAAATGATCAATGGTTTCCTTCTGCATTTTAATGATGGCTGTTACCACATCTCCAATAGAAATCATGCCGGTAACCACACCGTCATTTACCACGGGCAGATGGCGTATGTGTTTTTCACTCATCAGGTTCATGCAGGTTTCTATTTTATCACCGGCACTTACGGTAATGGGTGAGGGCGTCATAATTTCGCTTACCAATGTGTCGTAAGATGCCTTGCCTTTTAAAATTACTTTTCGGGCATAATCCCTTTCAGATAAAATACCCACAATCTTTTCTTCATCAATAACAGGCAGGGCGCCAATATTTTTTTCACCCATTGTTTTCAATGCGTCCAGCACGGTGGATGTGCTGGTAACTGAAAATACTACTGAACCTTTTGTTTGTAAAATGTCTGATACTTTCATAAGCTTTCTGTAAATGTATGTGTTAGCAAATCGTGTAAAATATTTTTAACCACGGATATGAAGTTAATACACCAGCAGTAAAAAATAAAAATGATTTTTTACCTGCACCTGCAG
>JAYWIB010000764.1:0-6020 GCA_043789265.1 Chitinophagaceae bacterium | reverse complement strand
TCAGCAAGCCTAATCTTCCACCCGTGAGCGCCGCTGTCTGATCTCCGACCAACGGCAGAAATCGCATGCAGTCCCGTCATTAAATTCAAAATAGTTTTTTCATCACAGCAAGTGGCCCTCAGGTTCCAGTGGATCAGAGACCAGACGGGGGCATTCGTGACAGCAAGGTGCATTTTTGCCTTTGTTGGTTTGTGATAAGAATTTCCAGCAACGTTACTTTGCCGGGCATGGAGCAGGGCCAAAATGGAAGATGTGGCTTTCGTTAAAAATTTAAATTAAATACAATAGCCGCAACGTCCTCAGCCCTGCTCATGCCTCATTTAGAGACGTTGCTTGAAAGGAGAAAACCGGTTACCAAATAAACCCGGCATACAAAAACCCATCACCAAACCAGTGCAACCTCTTGCCAGGCCAGTAGTATAAAGACCTGTAGCAAAAACAATAAAGCCTGCAGTACAAAAACTGTAATAAGGCCTGTAGCGCAAAAGCCTGCTCGACCTGTTACTAAACCCGGTAATATTTTTAAAGATAAACGAGGAAACTAAATCTTGCAACAAAAAAGCGATTTAGTTGTAATCAATCTTTATATCTAAAACAATACAAAACTATAATTATGAAGAATTCATTCCTGGTTGTATTGATTGTAGCTACCATAATAGTATCCTGCAGCAATGAACCAAAAAAATCCACCGAAACAACCACAGTGGATGATACATCAAAAACGGTAGAAAATAAAGTTATGACACCGGTATCTTCCTGCTATTTTTCTACAACCGGTAAAGACACGGTCCAATTAAAAGTGGATGTATTTCCCAATCTGGTTACTGGAAAATTATTGTATAAGCTTTATGAAAAAGACAGTAACACCGGAGAATTTAACGGCCAGCTTCAAGGAGATACTTTACTGGCAGATTATAAATTTATGTCGGAAGGAAATCTATCCACCAGGCAGGTTATATTTTTAATCAAAAACGGTACTGCTACAGAAGGATATGGAAATATGGAAGAGAAAGAAGGGAAGATGATATTTAAAGATGTAAAGCGGGTAAGTTTTGGAAAAGGACTGGTATTACAAAAAGTTGAGTGTGGTGAGTATTGAGAAATAATCTCCATTTATTATAGGAGCCCAATTTTTAATTATTAAAACAAAAAGCATGAAAAAGTATTTAAAAAAAACAACATTATGCATTACAGTGTCTTTGCTGTTTACCTGTTTCTTTACGCTTAAAGCGCATGCTCAAAACAGGGATTCTTTGGTAAGAGTATATAACAATGAAACCATCCACTCGTTTGGAAGATTTTATGTAAAAGGAAGTAAGCAACTGAAATTCGGTGAGTTAAAATCTGAGTTTGGTTCTACTATAACAAAAGACCTTTACAAAAAATCTAAAGGAAATTTGATGCTCGGCAGGCTCTTTACAGTTACTGCTGTAGCAGCCCTGGTGGGCGGTGCAATCATTAAAAAAAATAATAACGGTGCGGCCATTGCATTAAATATTGCAGGCATTTGCCTCAACTTAAGCAGTTTTCATTTCCGAAAAAAATCCACAGAATTAATTGACAGGGCCATATGGCAAAGAAATAAAGAAGTTCTATTTGGCGTACAGTAATAACGATCATTTGCGTGCTATTCAATGCCATTGATAGAAAAATGAAAGTATCAATATTAAACATTTACCATTAGCTCATTAGCTGGTAATAATAAACTTCCATTATGAAAAATAATCGTTTACTTTTTATTGCAATAATTGCATTGTTTGCTTCATACTCAGCAAATGCACAAAATAATCCGGCAGATAATGTTATAGTAAAAACGGAGGCTGGCAAAATTCGTGGAAAGATTAGCCAGGATATTACGGTTTTTAAGAACATTCCATTTGCAGCGGCACCTGTTGGCAATTTACGATTTGCTGCACCTGTTAAACCATTGCCATGGGATGGTATCCGGGATGCAATTAAATCAGGGCCAACTCCGCCCAACCCTAAGCCAAAGCCAGGTGATATTGATGATAAACCAACGCTTGGTAATGGCTGGGTAAAAGGCAATGATTTTCTTACCGCTAACGTTTGGACACCTGGTGTAAATGGTAATCGCCTGCCGGTAATGGTATATATTTATGGTGGCGCATTTGTATTAGGCGCAAGCGATGTACCGCTGTTTAATGGAACGAACTTTGCAAAAAAGGGAGTAGTAATGGTTTCATTTAATTATCGCCTTGGCATTGAAGGATTTTTAAAAATTGAAGGAGTACCCACAAACATTGGTATCCGGGACCAGATAGCAGCATTAAAATGGGTGCAGGATAACATTGCTGCTTTTGGCGGCGACCCGGGTAATGTTACTATTTTTGGAGAATCGGCAGGAGCAATAAGTGTAGGCGTATTGGTAACAAGTCCGGCCGCAAAAGGACTGTTTAAAAGGGCTATTATGCAAAGTGGCTCGGGCCAGGCAGCTTTAAGCAGCGAACAGGCCAACCGGATTGCAAAACAGTATGCAAAAACACTCCGTATAAAAAATACCAGGGAGGCTTATATGAAATTTAGTCCGGAAGAATTGCTTGCAGCGCAACCTAAAGTAACGCCTAAAATGGTTAAACTTGAAACAGAAGATTTTCCGGATCCTTCCGGTGGTGTAACCCTTTATTTTCCCGTAATTGACGGAGATATTGTTCCTGATTTGCCATTGGTTAATGCACGCAATGGAGCAGGATCAGCTTATGATTTATTGATTGGATATAATACCGATGAGATGAATTATTTTTTAGTACCCACTGGCTTACTCAAAAAAATTAAATTCAATATGGTATTGAATATGGCAGTGAAAAAAGTACACCCTGCCCCTTCGGCCTTGATAGCTGTGTACAAAAAAGCGTATCCCAAAAAAAACCTGGGAGAACTTTTCTCCGCCATGCTAACTTCTTACCAGGCACAGGTACCAGCTATACGGTTTGCAAATGCACATTCACTTTCCGGAAAAACATACATGTATGAATTTGCCTGGCAATCACCTGTTGCTAACGGAAGCTACGGAGCTTATCATGGTCTTGAAATTCCTTTTGTTTTCAATAACCTTGATATGGTTACCGGCGAAAGAGGAATGGTGGGTGCTAAAGGTGCACCACCGGAACTGGCTAACAAAATGCAGGATGCATGGGTGCAGTTTGCAAAGTCCGGTAGCCCGGGTTGGGATGCTTACAATACCATAGACCGCAAAACAATGCTCATTAATAATACATGGCTTTTACAAAACAGGCCTCATGAAAACGTAATAGCAGCATGGGATGGAGTAAGGGAACAATAAACAGGTAATTACTAAATTTCTAAAAAAAAATAAAGCTCATGAAAAAAATCATCCTAGCAATTACTTCGATGGTAGTACTTTTTTTTATGGCAGGTTGCCATAGTGCCAAACCAGTAAGCGCCAGAACCACCAGCGGTAGCGAATTGTTGTACCAGTATCAATGGGATATAACAGAACTCGAAGGGCAACCAGTTACAATATCTTCCGGCAGTCAACCTAACCTTTTATTTTTTCCGGGTAAATTAAGCACGGTTTCAGGAAGTACAGGTTGTAATAAATTAAACGGCAGCTTTGAATTAACAGGTGGAAATTTTATTAAGTTTTCTCCCCTCGCAACTACAAAAATGGCTTGTATGGGAGATAATGTTGAGTTGAATTTTTTAGCAGCACTTGCGAAAGTAAACAACTGGAATATCATCAATAATCAACTGTTGCTAAACAATGGTAAAACCGTTATGGCAAAACTAAAAGCAGTGACACCTGAATCTGCAAAATTAAATGGCACATGGGAACTGAATTATATATCCGGCTCCCGGATTGCATTTGGTGGTTTATATCCCGATAAAAAACCACAGATAACTTTTGACTTAGCCGCTAAAGAATTAGGCGGCAACACTAATTGCAATGGATTCAGCAGCAAAGTAACGATAGATGGAAATAAAATAAGCATTGCAGAACCATTTTCAAAAATCATGATATTTTGCGACGGCGGTGGTGAAACCACATTTTTGAATATGCTGAAAAAAGTAAACAAGTATGCAGTAACAAATGGCAACTTAAACACCCTTACGATTATGATTGATGATGTTGCAGTAATGCGTTTTACAAAAATTGATCAAAAGGGCTGATTAGCATCGTTTGTAGCTTACTTATTGGTAAATCAATATTATTTTCTGAAAGTTTAAAATATCAGATGAAATGAATTCAAGGTCTGTAAAAATAATATTGCTATTATCAACAGCATTATTGTCCCTAATTTCAGTAAGCGCACAGGATAATGAAAAATCAGGTTTTCTTCGGAAATATAATAAAATGAGTGAATCCTGGGAACTAGGGGTAGAAAACAATAAAGGTCTTTTCAATATAACTCCTTACCGGCCGGTGTATATTACTGCGGGTAGATGGAGCAACGATCCGAATGAAAAACCAACCAGCGAAAATCCAGCTTATACCCTTGCTTTTCAAGTGCCTTACAATAATTATGAATCTAAATTTCAATTTAGCTTTAAGACTAAAGTTGCAAAAAGATTATTTTGGGGTAATGGAGATATTTGGATAGCCTATACGCAAAAAGCGCACTGGCAGTTATACAATGAAAAATTATCAAGGCCTTTCAGGGAGCTAAACTATGAGCCGGAGGTGATTTTAAATTTTGCAACAAAGTATAAATTGCTGGAATTTGATGGAAAGATGATTGGGATTATTTTTAACCACCAGTCGAACGGTAAAGTATTGCCGCTATCAAGAAGCTGGAATCGTGTTATCATACAGGCGGGTTTCGAAAAAAACAATTGGAAGGTATTGCTTCGTCCATCGGTGCGATTAAAAGATGAGGAAGACGAAAACCCAAAAATTGCTGATTATGTAGGTCGGGCAGAAGCTATCGTTGTTTATAATGCAGGCAGGCATCAGCTATCAACGGTGATAGCGCATTCGATGAAATTTGAAAATGGTGGTAAGGGCAGTATTCAATTAAATTGGGTGTTACCCGTTATCAATAATTTTAAAGTTATGCTTCAATTATCTGAAGGTTATGGGGAAACGTTGATGGATTATAACCACCGTCAAACTACTATTGGACTGAGCCTTTCTTTAGTTGAATGGTAGTTTTTAATGAAACTACAAGAGGTGTTTTCATCTTGTAGACTGCTGAGACTTTAGCCCGTAGCGTGAATCACAATGAGTATAGAAACCTCTCCTTTCAGCGTGAGTCTCCCCCCATTCCCAGGCGATGACTCTGCAACGGATAAGTGAGCGGGCTGCAGGTCTCGCCGTGCTATGGAAACGAAAAGCTGTTTGAATAACGGAATGGAAAAAGCTCAATAGAGATTCACCAGTTGAGCACTTACGCCCGATTGAAGCGGATGCCCCGGTGAAGGTATGTGTGCCGGGTATGTGCCGGAGCAGCAGCGCAAAGCGGGACCGCAGCAGAAAAAATGAATGATGCCGGCGTTCAGGAAAAAAATAATCTTTGCCTTGGTGCATGGCACACGAACCGTTCTTTGAGTTACATTAGTCATCCTGTTTCAGGACTATAAAAGTGCGGGCAATGAAGCGTAAAGGCAACACATGTTCATTTATTAATTACAGCAGAAAAAATTGTGTAGCAACGGTTACCTTAAAATTATGTGCAGCCTATGCTTTTGCTGCTACCAGCAAATGTTGCTTTGTATTTTTAAAAACAAACATTGCAGTTAGTGCCAGCGATACAATGGAATAAATAATAAGCACATAATTTATCCAGGGAAATTGTTTAGCTGCGCCAAACCAGCCGCCGGTAAAATTAATGATACCGGCTATCATCAAAACTTTCAATGCCTCCCAAAACAGGGCGTACCTGTTGCCATCCATCATCTCGGTAAGTGCGTATACATACAGCAAAACAAATGCGCCATATACATACATGCCCGGTGCGGCTATCGCTGCAATGTTTGCAAACAGGTAACTGATAAATAATAAAAGCATGATAAGCTGAAACCATGTCCAGGCAAGGAACACA
>JAYWIB010000763.1:0-1731 GCA_043789265.1 Chitinophagaceae bacterium | reverse complement strand
TGCACCATATAGAAATACGGATGAACATCTGGCATCCCTGGCATTTGTGGAGCTTTCTGTTTGATATTCCACGAATGGAAATGTTGTATCACAGCATTCATTACATGGACCTGATGCGGTATTTTTTAGGCAACCCCAAAAGTGTGTATGCCAAAACAGTAAAGCACCCAAAGATGATGCAATTAGCCTCCACCCGTTCGGTAATAATATTGGATTATGGGGAGGTAACGCAAGCTTTCATCAATACAAATCATGGTCACGAATTTGGATTAAAATACCAGGACGCATTCATAAAATGGGAAGGTACCAAAGGCGCTATAAGACATACGCTTGGTAAAAACATCAACTTTCCTGAAGGTGGTGACGATACATTTGAAGTCTCTATTTTAGAAGAAGGCAAAACTGCGGAATGGCAAGCCGTTGACCCCGGTGGTGCCTGGTATCCCGATGCATTTATGGGTTCAATGGCCAATCTTATTTGTTATGCCGAAGGCACAGAACGGGTATTAATTAATTCTATTGAAAGCGCTTATCATACCATGCAGTTGGTAGAGGCGGCTTATGTATCCAGCAATGGCGGTGGCACATCAATCAATTTTAAATCTTAAAAAATAAATAATGGAATCTACAAGAAGATACAGCAGCACATTAACAGATGACATCAGTCAGCCATCATCAAGAGCCATGCTTTTTGGAGCAGGGTTTACTGATGAGGATATGAAGAAGCCACAGGTAGGCGTAGCCAGTGCAGGCTGGGAAGGCAACCCCTGTAATATGCACCTGAATAGTTTGGCTGCTTATATAAAAGAAGGGTTGAAAAAAGAAAATTTAGTGGGGCTCATTTTTAATACTATTGGCGTTAGTGATGCATTGTCTATGGGTACCACAGGCATGCGCTATTCACTTCCATCAAGAGATATTATTGCAGACTCCATTGAATCTGTAGCGCAGGCGCAGTGGTACGATGCAGTGGTGCCTGTAATGGGCTGCGATAAAAATATGCCGGGTGCTGTAATCGCCATGTGCCGGTTGAACAGGCCATCCCTAATGGTATATGGCGGCAGCATTTATTCAGGCAAGTACAACAACGAAAAAATAAACATTCTTTCTACGCTGGAGGCTTATGGTAAAAAATTATCCAACAGTATATCTGATGAAGATTTTGAAGGAATCGTACACAACGCCTGTCCTGGTGCAGGTTCCTGCGGAGGCATGTACACTGCCAATACCATGTCTATGGCCATTGAAGCACTGGGTTTAAGTTTGCCCTATAGTTCCTCCAACCCTGCTATGAGTGATGAAAAAAAACAGGAATGCCTTGATGCCGGAAAACACATCAAAGTGTTGCTTGAAAAAAATATTTGCCCCTCTGATATTCTTACCAAAGAATCTTTTGAAAACGCCATCACCATAGTGATGATAATGGGTGGCTCCACCAATGCAGTGTTGCATCTTATTGCTATGGCTGCGGCTGCCAACATCCCTTTAACCCTGGATGATTTTCAAAGAATAAGCGACCGTACGCCACTGCTTGCAGATATGAAACCCAGTGGAAAATATTTAATGGAAGACCTGCACCATATTGGCGGCACCCCAGCCATTATGAAAATGGTGTTTGATGCTGGCTACCTGCATGGGCATTGCATGACGGTGACCGGAAAAACAATTGAAGAAAATTTGCGTGAGATAAAACCGCTTGATGATACACTCAACTTAATGCTGCCTTTTAAT
>JAYWIB010000762.1:0-1732 GCA_043789265.1 Chitinophagaceae bacterium | reverse complement strand
TGTTTGAATATGCGGAGGATGATAACCGCTGGGTGGCAAGGCATCATCCCTTTACTTCACCCAAGCCGGATCATATTGCCATAATGATTGAGAACAATCCTGTGATTGAAAATGAGGCTGAATATTTAAAACATCCATATGCCGGCATTAAAGCCAATGCATATGATATGGTGCTTAACGGAAATGAAATTGGCGGTGGGTCTATTCGGATTTTTCAAAGGGAGCTGCAGGAAAAAATGTTTGAAGCGCTGGGCATGGATAAAGAAGAACAACTGCATAAGTTTGGTTTTTTACTGGGTGCATTTGAATATGGTGCTCCGCCGCACGGCGGGCTGGCATTTGGCTTCGACAGGCTGTGTGCCATATTGGGCGGCAGCGAAAGCATCCGTGACTTTATTGCATTTCCAAAAAACAACAGCGGCAGAGATGTAATGCTGGATGCACCTTCATCTATTGATGCAAAACAATTTGAAGAACTGCAGATAAAGCTGGATTTGAAAAGGCAGGAAAATCATTAATTTCATATAAACATTCAGGTATGGAAACTTCAGCTTTAAGAAATAAAATTCATTCGCTCATAGACAGCAGTGATGATGACACATTGCAATCTGTTTATCAATTATTGCAGGAATCAGATTATACAGAAGAGTTTAAAAATATATTAAACGAAGAACAGACAGCATATTACAAAAACAAACAGATAATAACTAAAGAAGCTATGGACCACCTCATTAAAGAAGCATTGAGAAAATAAGCAATGAAGTATCAAATTGTTTTTCGTGAAAGGGCCTCCCGGGAATATTTAGATTCTTTATTTTGGTATAAGGCAAGGAGTGCTGAAGTTGCCGGGAATTTTGTAAAAGCAATAGATGAAGCGCTGGAAAGAATTTGTGCTAACCCCGCAAGATGTAGAAATACATACAAAAATTTTCACGAAGCTGCCGTTCAAAAGTTCCCCTTTAGTATTGTTTATTTTATTGATGAGGTAGAGAGCAATATTGTTATTATCAGTATATTTCATTTTAAGAGAAATCCAGTAAAAAAATTTGCCGATAATGATTGATGCAAAACAATTTGAGAATTGCAGATTAAGCTGGATTTGAAATAATACCATCTTGATTTATTAAGTAGTCCTGCCAGTCCCGATTTTTCGGGAAGGACGTGTAAATCTTAGATGGTATTATGCCGGCAGAAAAGAGTTTGGACTATGTAGTTTGTATAGTCGGTATAAAACCAATTTTACAAACACACTCAAAATATTGTGTCAAAACTTTCCCCACTTTGCCGGCCCGGCTTCCGGTGTGAAAAAGCAGTATTTAATTTTTCCAAAATAATTTTAGATGCCCATGCAGCAAATAACCATTTACAAAATATTTACCTGGTTCCTGCTTCCCTTTGCTGTGCTGTTTGGTTTGTTTGCTTTAATCATGTTTTTTGCCGGGCTTTCCAATCCGGCGATATTGCTGCCGGTATTTATCATGGCAGGCTTTTGCCTGTACAGCATTACCAGTTTAATTTTTTTAACAAAGGGTCTGCAAAAAAATGAACCCTGCAGGGCATCATTAAAAGACTGGATAAAAGTAAACGGCTATGTATCTGTATCAATGGCATTGATGATGCTGTTTAATTCGGTGAGCCTTATTTTTTCGAAGCAGGCGAATATAAAAATACTGGCAGAGCAATTACTTGCTAACCCGGCCATGAAAACACAGGGGCTTACACCTGCATTGGT
>JAYWIB010000761.1:0-1733 GCA_043789265.1 Chitinophagaceae bacterium | reverse complement strand
GCCGAATTTTGCAGCCACCAGAGCAGTGTCATCTGTGCTGCAGTCATTGTACAGTAAAATTTCATTAAAAGGTACAGCCTGTTTGCTTACAGATTCAAACAGCGCCGGCAAACTCCAGGAAGCATTATAAGCAGGTATGCACAAAGCCAGTGTAGGCATCATAACTGGAACAACGCAATTAAAAAATCTTTAAATGAAAAATGAGTATTTCTCAGTGCCATGGCTGACTTTTTAAAATTGCTGGTTTTAAGCAGGTACTTGAAGAGGTTGGTTAAAAATCTTCGCTTATTTTTTTTTGAAAGATATTTTATTTCCTTTCCGGACAGTGGAAGCGGTACTTCCTTTAGCACATCCCTGTAATAATTATAATTGTTGTAAAGATAGCCGTAGCTGTCATTTATTTCCTGAGCATCATGTAGCCTGTAATTTATTAAAGGAAAAGGAAAAAATAATGTAGGTGTAGATGATGCAAGTTTTATATGATGATACATGTCATTGGCAGGGCCATACTTCTCCGGGAAACCATTCATAGAAAAGAAGAATTCCCTTTCGACAATTGTGGCACCGGGACCAAACATCAGCAATGGTTTTTTAAAAAAATGTGTTCTTATGGTTTCCGCCGCATTTAACATCAGCGGCACTGTATTGCCCATTTTTGAAAACATTCCGAATGCTGCTCCATGCTTTTCCATTTCATCTACCCATTTAGATAATACTGTTTCAAACATAGTATCATCTGAATCTGCATTCACCAGATATTTTCCACATGCATAGCTTGCGGCCCGGTTTCTGTTGGCATAATCGCCCAGGTTTTTTTCATTAATAAATAATTTTATACGGCTGTCTGCCGCAGCAAATTTTTTTGCAATTTCCACGGTACCGTCGGCAGAACAATCATCTACCACTATTAATTCAAAGTGTTGATACCTGCATGCAAGCACACTCTGTATTGCCTCTCCAATATACTTGTCCCTGTTGTATGCAGTCATTAAAATACTTACGAGTACTGTGTCCATTTGTATAAAAAGGCCCGGATTACTTTTGAAAAAAATATTTTATTCCCACCATTACAGCATACAGACGAAAACTACGCTTTGTCAATAGTGTTTTTTTAAAGCCCTGCAGGCCTGACAATTCTTGTTTGTTAAATACAAACATGGCGGGATTAAATTGACTAAGTTCAGTTTGTAAGGTTTTAACAAAAGAAAAAAATGATAGTTTTTTTGTCCGGAAGTTAGCGACTATTAAAGGTATAAAACTGTAGTAGCAAAGGCCGGCCATTTTTTTTGTAAATGCCGTTGCCAATATATTTTCTCCTCTGCTGGCAAGGTAAGCCAGGTAATTTTCAAATACACGATTGTATTCCACCGCAAGGTTATCTTTATATCCCGCCGTTACCGAATTATCATTTACCCTGTAATTATACAGGCAATCAGCTATCACTGCAATTTTTTGCGAATGATACATGTAATGAAGATTAAAAAGAAGATCTTCCCAAACTTTTAGTTTTTCCTCAAACCGCAGGTGATACTTAGCAATTAAATCGTTGCGGTAAATTTTATTACAGGCTGAATAGTCGTACTTAAAATCCAGCATTTCTGTAATTATTGTTTCTTTATCTTCAGCAATATCTTTTGTTTCTTTTTTCAATGAAAGTACCTTGGTCTTATACGTATTTCCGTTCCGGCATAAATTGCATACGGCGACAGATGCATCATGTAAAGAGGCAGCTT
>JAYWIB010000760.1:0-1736 GCA_043789265.1 Chitinophagaceae bacterium | reverse complement strand
CCCAGCGGCGCAATCCAGTTGGTATCAAAAGCTTCCTGCACATATTCCTTTTCCCTTTGGCCCATATGCGGAGCGCTTAGCCATATTTTTTCATTCATTTTAAAAGACTAATTATTTTGAAAGCAAAGTTTAAGCTGCAATATTAATGTTTGGAAAATAAATAGGGGAAAATTTGAGAAGAGCAGAATGCTAAAACACGGCCTTGAGATTGCCAAGATATTCGTGAAGGAGTTCATCCATTAACTCTATACTTTTAATGGAAGGCCAACTGATAAAAGAGGTATTAAATACATCATCATGCACGCTGTAACTGGCAGGGGAGGCAGCAGGATGTAAACCTTGTTGTTTAAAAAATTGCAGTGCCCGTGGCATATGCAAGGCATCTGTCACTATTATAACAGATGCATCCTTACCATATTTTTTGGCGAAATCCCTTGCTTCTTCCATAGTTGTTAAAGGCGAATCCAATGTTTCAACTCTTGTACTATCTGCTCCCAACTCTATGGCTGCCTTTTTTGTAACTGATGCCTGTGTTTGCTGGTTGTGAAGAGAATTTCCGGAGGTAACCAGGATACTTTTGGGAAGGTGGTGATATAGCCGCAAACCTTCCATAAGACGACCTTTAGCTGCTGTACATAAATTTAAAGATGGCGGCATAGATTTATCCAGGCTATACCCACTGCCAAGTACGTAAAGATACACAGGGTGCAGTGTATCTATATTATCAAAACTTTGCAAACACCTGTTTTGCCTTTCCAGTTTGGAAGCAAGGTAATAGGGCAAAGCTTTGGTAGAAGAAAGAATAAATACAAAGATTGCAGCTATTGCAAAAATATTGGCCCACCGTAATTTTTTTTGTTTGTAAAAAATAAATGCAAGTACTATTAAAACCTGTAAAATAGTGAGTATGCTGGCAAAGCTCTTTAAAGTGACTAAAAAAATCTGCATCACAAAAAAATAATTATCATATCTGTTTAGGAACGGCAATAACCTTTTCCTTGTAGCGGTAAAATACCACCTCATCATTACCCACATTTTTATCCAGCACCATACCCGCTGCAATTTTGTTGCGGCTGCCAATAATAATACCGGGTAGGGTAGCGCTGTTAATGCCAAATAAATTTTCGTCCCCCGCTACTGAAAAGCCTGAAAAGCAAACATTGGGACAAATAAAATTATAGGCCCCCAATGTAGTATCATGACCAATACTGCTACGAGAATTAATAAGTGTAAAATTTCCAACAGCTACATTGGGTCCAATATTTACCCCAGGCGCAATTACGACACCCTCACCAATTAAGGCAGAAGATGATATATAGGTATCAGGGTGAATAAATTTTGTAAAAAAAGCGCCTGCAGACAAAAGTTTTTCGATGACAGGGCGCCTGTATTTAAGGTTAGCAATCCCCATAATGTAAGCACAATCAGAATGCACAATATGAGATTGTATATCGCCTAAATAAGGTGCGGTAAAATTGTATAGACCATAGCTGGCTTTGTTGTCATCAATAAATCCATGTATTGTAATATCAAAATCGGGGTCTTTTTTTTTGGCATGCTTAAAATAATCATCAATCTCTGCGCTATGGCCGCCACATCCAATAATTATTACTTTTATATGCATTAGATTAATTCAATTTCATTGTTGTCCGGTAAAAATAAATAAAAAAGGGGTAGCCGAAGCTGCCCCTTTTTTCATACTTTCATTTTACCACAAAATCAAGTATGCTACAAAG
>JAYWIB010000759.1:0-1737 GCA_043789265.1 Chitinophagaceae bacterium | reverse complement strand
TTGTTGAAAAAATTATGCACCAAAAGGTGGATGTATACAGGAATGATCAACTGCCGCTGGAAAGAGTAAATGCCTATGATAAAATTATTTTATCACCTGGCCCCGGCATACCTTCCGAAGCAGGCTTGCTGCTGCCGCTTATAAAAGCATATGCGGCCAGCAAATCCATACTGGGCGTATGCCTCGGCCACCAGGCCATTGCAGAAGCGTTCGGCGCCAGCCTCCAAAACTTGAGTACAGTATACCACGGAGTGGCTACGCCGGTGAGGCTGCTTCCCCCGGTGAGTCACTCCATTCCCCCGGTGAGTCACCCCCAAAGGGTGACTCACCGGGGGAACCCCGGGAGTAGTTTATTTTCCGGCTTGCCGGATACCATTGATGTAGGCCGTTACCATAGCTGGATAGTTTCTAAAAATAATTTTCCTGAGGTACTGGAAATTACTGCTGAAGACGACAATGGGTACATCATGGCATTGCAGCATAAAACATATGATGTGCAGGGCGTGCAGTTTCATCCCGAAAGTATACTAACTGCACAAGGTGAAAAAATATTAAGGAACTGGCTGAATAGATAATTGATTTTTTTTGAACAAATAATTTAAACATTACTTCCATTGTTCCGGTAGAGAAATAAAATATGAAAAAGTTATTGCAATTTTTATTTGAACACAAATCTTTGAACCGGCAGCAGGCAAAAGAAGCGCTGCTGAATATTTCCAAAGGCATGTACAATGACAGTGAGCTAACCGCATTTATTACGGTGTACCTGATGAGGAGTATTACCATTGAAGAACTGCAGGGTTTTAGCGATGCCTTGCTGGAACTCTGCGTGGCTGTGGATTTAAACGGACACGAAGTAATGGATATTGTGGGTACAGGCGGCGATGGAAAAAATACGTTTAATATTTCCACGCTCAGTTGTTTCATTGTAGCCGGCACCGGTAATAAAGTAGCCAAGCATGGCAACTATGGTGCCTCTTCCATCAGCGGCAGCAGCAATGTAATGGAGCAGTTGGGGTATACATTTAAAAGTGACAGCAGTGTGCTGACTAAAGAAATTGAAACATGTAATATTTGTTTTTTGCATGCACCGCTTTTTCATCCTGCATTAAAAGTGGTGGGGTCCATCCGCAAAAGCCTGGGTGTACGCACATTTTTTAATATGCTGGGGCCATTGGTAAATCCCGCATTTCCCCGGCACCAGTTGGTGGGTGTGTACAGCCTGGAAATGGCGAGGTTATACAATTATATGCTGCAGCAGTCAGGTAAAAATTTTACCATCATTCACAGTCTGGATGGGTATGATGAAATTTCATTGACAGGTGATACCAAAGTAATTACCAATGCAGGTGAAAAAATTTTAAGTGCAGAAACCTTGGGTAAACGTACGGTAAGTGCAGCCGATATTTATGGTGGCAGTTCGGTGGAAGATGCAGCAAAAATATTTGTGAGCATTTTAAAAGGCCAGGGCACATGGGCGCAGAATGCAGTGGTGCTGGCCAATTCAGCCATGGCATTGCAATGCACCGGCAGGTATACTGATTATGCGGCCTGCTATCAGTTGGCGGTGGAAAGCCTGGAAAGCGGTAAAGCATATGAGGTGCTGCAGAGGTTGGTGAGTGGTTGAAGGTTTAAGGTTTAAAGTCTAAAGTTTAAAGTTTAAGGTTTGAGGTTAAAGGTTTGAAGTTTTAAGGCTTGAAGGTTTAAGGTTTGAAGGTTTAAGGTTTAAGGTTAAAG
>JAYWIB010000758.1:0-6038 GCA_043789265.1 Chitinophagaceae bacterium | reverse complement strand
CCGCCAGCTTCTTTCAGATTCCATTTCACAATGGACACCCTTGCTCTTGGCTAACGATAAGTACTGCAACTCTCGTTCGGGACTTGCACCCTATAGTTAATGACCATGCCTGACACACCAAAAAAGCCCGCAAACATTGGGTTTGCAGGCTTTTAGCATAATTTGGTATTGATTTTCGTGGAGCTGCAGGGAGTCGAACCCTGGTCCAAACATATCCGCCGCAAGCTTTCTACATGTTTATCTGGTTATTTATTTTTGTGAAACAGCAGGAACCCAACCAACCAACTGTATCCTTAGATGAATCATCTTAAGCAATGGTCACATCATTCCAATGCAGCAGCCCGTTTTTATTTTGAGTCGGCGGAAGAACCTGGCAACAGGCCAGCCTGTTCAACGGCCCTAATGGATGCTAATCTATCGATTAAGCAGCCATGGCATACTGAGTATTGCCATTTGAAGTTTTGAATATTCAGATTTAAGTGCTGACTATCCAACGCACTACATGCTTACACCTGCAAAGAACTATGCTGTCAAAACCGGTCAGCCCCGGGTAGATTTATGATGTATGATTTGTGATTTAGGATTTACAAACACCAAAACCGAATTGCAAATTTACATCAATCCACATTGGCTTCCCAAACATTGTCGCCCTTATTTATATCCGGTGTATATAAACTTCCAAGCTGCACTTTTATAATTTTTTTTGATGAAGAAAAGCTGATGGTCGCTTTATTTGTATTTTCCCAAACAGCAATACTCCGGTGAAATTTTTTTGTGCTGCCGCCGGCAAAATTTACTGTAACATCCACAGGCACCGGCTTGCTTCCACGCAGTGCAATAACAATTTGTTTTTCTGCAGTTTTGTTAATCACTTTTTTTATCCCAAGATCAGGAAAGCCATCTTCGTAAAACCATTTTTTCCAGAACCAGTTTAAATTTTTTCCGCTGCCTGTGTTCATGCAGTTAAAAAAATCCGGCGGCAGCGGATGTTTGCCGTTCCATTGCTGCATGTAAAAATGAAGACCTTTATAAAACAAACTGTCTCCCAACAAATCTTTTGAAAAGAGATAGCCAAAAGCAGGCTTAGGGTAAGCATTTAAAAAAGAAGCCTCGCCTGTAACTGAATTTGTTAATGTTATAATGGGCACATCGCCTTCTGCGCCACTGCTGCTGTCCGTTTTGTCCACACCATAAGTATCTTTAACAGTACTGTCTATAAGTGGCGCCAGCAGCCATTCTGCAAGCGTTGCCCATCCTTCATCCATCCATGCATACTTGGTCTCGTTTATACCCATGTAAAATGGAAACATGGTATGAAATGTTTCATGCACCGTTAAAGTAATGGCCTCGTCTTTAGTATTGGTAGGGTTGTCGTTTATCATCATTGGGTACTCCATCTGATCGAGCCCGTCGAATACAGTGATGTGGTTGTAGGGAAAAGGCCAGCGGGGAAATTCATCCCTCATCAACTGCACTGTGCTGTTTGCATAGTGCAATACATCAAAATAATCTTTGTGTTTTGTATTGAACACGGCATCTGTTCTTGTGCGGCGGCCCGTGCTTTTATCTGCCACTCTGCTTGCGGCATTCCATACATAATGATCGCTTATTGCAAATACAAAATCAGTAACGTTGTCTGCAGAAAATTTCCATGTGTTGGTCAATGCATTTTTTGTGATACCGCCTTTTTGTAAATCCGCTTCATCTATAATAAATACTGAGGAATCATTTTTTTCGGCATTGGCAAGCCTTTCACAATAGGTGCCGGTAAGCACCTCGTGGCAGTTTTGTAAATCGCCGGTGGCCCACACAAGATAGTTTTTGGGAACAGTAACAGACACTTTAAACCTACAGAAGTCATTGTAAAATTCTTCCAGCCCAAGGTATTTATTTTTATTCCAGCCATCAAGATCATCATACACCGCAATGCGTGGAAAAAAATAAGCTATAAATGCAGCGCCCTCCTCTATCTCGCCGGTACGGATATGAGATGTTTTGTTAAGTGTATAATTAAAACTGACAGCAAATGTTGTTTCTTCCTTCGGCAACACCAGTACATCTTCCACAATCATATTCGTGCCGCTTATTTTTATGTTCTTTTTTGAAAGTGCAGATCCATTTACCACTAAGTTTTCTAGTTGTACACCTTCATTTAAATCCGCTGACTCCACTTCCATATTTCTTACGCTTCCTTTTTTATACAGGTTTGGGTACAGTTTAAAAACAATTTTGTACAGTGTATCCGGACTGTTGTTTAAGTATTTTATTTCTTCGCTGCCAGTAATCAATCTGCTGACAGGATTGTACGTAACCGCAATGGAATAGCTGGCGGTGTTTTGCCAATAGTTAATGCCAGGCCTGCCATCTATGCTACGGGTTTGCTGTTGATACGGCTTTTTAAAATTCAATGGCATGGGCAATATAACCTGCGCTGCTGCGGCATTGCAGGCAATGATAGAAATTAAAACCAAAAATTGTTTCATGCCTTAAATAATATTTATTGCATTTAACAACAAAGCCGGTAAGTAAAAACATACCGGTTTTGATGTTATAAAATAATGTTGTTATAATTTTTATCTGCCTCTTCCATATCCAAACCAATCATTAAAGTTGGCAAAAAGCATGAGTCCCACAAGCAATACCATACCCACTATCTGGGCGTACTCAAGAAATTTTTCACTGGGCTTTTTACCTGTTATCATTTCCACCAAAGTAAAAACCACGTGCCCGCCATCGAGTGCAGGTATGGGTAGCAGGTTCATAAACGCAAGTACGATGGATAAAAAACCTGTAAGCCTCCAGAACGTTTCCCACTCACCCCAATGTGTGGGAAAAATAGAACCAATTGCTTTAAAGCCACCAAGCCCTTTGTAGGCGCCGGTCTTAGGGTTCAGTATCAATTTAAACTGATTGATATAAAACGTAAGTTTATCCATCGCCATAGAAATACCTGCAGGGATGGCTTCAAAAAAACCATATTTCTTTTTGTCTAATTTAAAAACACCGAGGCTGTCATACTGCTCTTCAGATAAAAATGGGATACCAATTTTTCCATCTGCATTTACATTGGCATTGATGGCAATTGGCTTACCCGCCCTTTCTACTGTAAGAGTAACCTGCTGATTTTTTTTTGGATTAACCAATGGAGAAATATCGTCATAAAAATTTACCGGTATTGAATCTACAGCCACTATTTTATCCATATACTGCAGGCCTGCTTTTTTTCCATTGCTGCTGTCCTTTGCATCGTACTCACCTACATACGTGGGGATGCGCTGCATCAGCAGCATGCCTGTTTTCTTTTTATTTTCTATCAGTTGTTCAATAAAATTTTCTTTCATGTCTATACTGTTCACACTGCCATTTCTTTCCACCGTTACATTTTTACTCAGCAGCAGTTTGGCCTGTATCTCATCAAAGTATACTATGGGGTTACCATCCACAGCAGTTATCTTATCGCCATTTTTAAAACCCGCTTTAAACAAAGTACTGTCCTGTACCCAAATGCCATTTTGTACAGAAGACAGCGGCACCTTTCTTTCGCCCCATATAAACAATACCATTGCATAAATTACAAAGGCAAGCAGCACATTTACAATAATACCGCCCAGCATAATTATCAGGCGCTGCCATGCCGGCTTGCTTCTAAATTCATATGCCTTTGGCGGAAGTTTCATTGCTTCTTTATCCATACTCTCATCAATCATCCCCGATATTTTTACATAGCCACCCAATGGCAGCCAGCCAATACCGTATTCTGTTTCGCCAATTTTCTTTTTTACCAGCGAAAACCAGGGATTGAAAAAAAGGTAAAATTTTTCCACCCTGCAGCCAAACCATTTGGCGGTAATGTAATGCCCGAATTCGTGTAATACAACCAGTATAGATAAGGAAAGAATGAGGTAAAATACCTGCATCCACACATTGCTCCAGTTAATTGCTAATAGAATCATAATTGCCCCCGTCCCACGCTATAAGGCGTGGAAGTAATTTGAAGTTTTAAAAAATTGTTGATAATAAAAGAGACCTGCCTTTACCCATTCAGGAGACGGGGCTTACATTTTTATTAATGAAGCCGCAAAATTACGGGCTTCGGCATCGCTGTCAAAATATTCTTCCAGCGTTGGCTTTTCTATAAAAGAAGTATGTTCCATCGTTTTTTCTACCATGGCAGTGATGTCTAAAAAGCCAATGCGGTTGCGGAGAAAAGCCCATACGGCAATCTCATTGGCAGCATTTAAAATGCAGGCCATATTGCCTCCTTTATACAATGCCTCCGACGCAAGTGCAAGATTTCTGAAAGTCTTAACATCGGGTTCTTCAAAATTGAGCGTGGAAAATTTCCGAAAATCAAGACGGGGAAAATTATTTTTTATACGTCCCGGAAAAGCCATTGCATACTGAATGGGAAGTTTCATATCGGGCAATCCCATCTGTGCTTTTATACTTCCGTCTTCAAACTGTACCATGCTGTGTACAATACTCTGCGGATGCACCACTACCTGCACCTGATCCGGATGAAGATTGAAAAGCCATTTGGCTTCAATCATCTCAAGTCCTTTATTCATCAGCGTTGCAGAGTCAATGGTAATTTTAGCACCCATGCTCCAGTTAGGATGCTGCAGTGCATGATCCCTTTTTACATTCACCAGGAAGTTTGGTTTTTTACCTAAAAACGGACCACCGCTTGCTGTGAGAATTACCTTCTCAATTTTGTTTCTGCCCTCTCCTACCATGCATTGAAAAATGGCAGAGTGCTCACTGTCTACCGGAATAATGGGCGCTCTTTTTTCGTAAGAAGCATTCATCACAATATCTCCTGCCACTACCAGCGTTTCTTTATTGGCGAGGCCCACGGCACGTCCTTTTCTTACAGCTTTTAATGTGGGTTTTAAGCCTGCAAAGCCCACAATACCCGCAAGCATCATATCGTACGTATCAAAGTCTGCCACTTCTTCCAGCGCTGCTTCGCCGGCAAAAACTTTTGTGGCCTCGCCGGACAAGGCTTCTTTTACTTTATGATACAAAGATTCATCACCTATCACCACTGCATTGGGTTTAAACTGCAACGCCTGTTTTATTAAAAGATCAGCATTGGTTTGTGCGGTAAGAATTTCTGCTTCAAACAAACCGGCATTAGCCTGTATCACTTCAAGCGCCTGCGTACCGATAGACCCGGTAGAGCCAAAGAGGGCAATGCGTTTTTTTTGTGTCATAGTTTCGTAGAAAGGTAAAGATATAGGATAAAGGGAAAAATATTATAGGAGTATTTTTTTTGTTAGCCAGCAGAAGAATATCGATGAGGCTGAAGTGGCGACGCTCCGTTTGAAAGTGGTAATACTATTGGGCTTTTTCTACAATGTTTATTAATACAATCCTGGAAACAAAATTTTTAAGTGCTTATTGGTATGCCGCAATTTAAAAACAGCAAGATATCAATAAGAGTAATCTGCGGCTACATTTAATTATTTCAATTCATTAGCGTTGCGTTGTTTTGTAAAATAGTTCTTTGAAACACTTGACAGTTCTATGTTTGCGCCGTTTTTAAGACGGCGTTGATTTGAAGATAATTCTGTTCGTTCTTTGTACAAACCATTGAGAATGAACAAAGGACGTATGGCTTTTACACAAATAATAGATTTTGCTTCCCAGGATCTTTTCAAAGTTTGCGTTAACCGTTACAACGGCAACTACAAAGCAAAAGACTTTACTTGTTGGAAACAATTTCTTTGCATGCCTTTTTTGTCAATTAACCCATCGTCAAAGCATCAGTGATGCGCTTCTTTGCCTGAAGCTGAATTCCGACAAGCTTTATCAACTAGGCATTGGAAAGGCCATTAATAAATCAACTTTATCTCGTGCAAATGAAAGTAGAGATTGGAGAATTTATCAGGACTATGCGCTGAAATTAATTGAGCAAGCCAAAAAAATGTATGCGGGCGATAATCAGTTAGAAGTAAATCTTAAAGGCCGTGTGTTTGCATTGGACTCAATTACGGTAGACCTTTGTTTGGAAGTTTTTTCATGGGGCTCCTTTC
>JAYWIB010000757.1:0-6039 GCA_043789265.1 Chitinophagaceae bacterium | reverse complement strand
CAGGCAAATCCTGCGGCGGCTTTTGCTGAATTTGTTTATGAATTAAAAAATATGTCTCAGCATAGTGAGGAACAGAAAACAAATAAATTATTGTAGTGGTGCTGGTTTATTATTTGGATTGCCAAACGGTTGCTTTTGCTCAATTTGTTTACAGCATGTAAAAAAGGTTTCTCACAAGGCGTACAATAAGTTTGCAAGTTTTGTATCCTTTGTGCTTAATAAAAGCAAAGCATTATGAGAGTAAAAGTTTGTGGTATTACGCAGGAAGAACAATTGATAAATTTGCATCCCGCCGGTGCTACTTTTGCCGGGCTGATATTTTATCCGAAGTCGCCGCGGTATGTGCTCAGGCATATGACCACTACGCAGATAAAAAAGGAGAACAACATAAACAAAGTGGGCGTATTTGTAAACGCCGCAATGGAGGAAGTGCTACAGATGGTGGATGAATGCAGGCTGCACATGGTACAGTTGCATGGTGATGAAAACCCACGCTACTGCGAAAAGATTGCGGATTACATTTCGGTGGTAAAGGCGTTCAGGGTGAGTGCAGAAGATAACATTGCCTGGCGTATAAAAGAATACATGGAGGTATGCGATATGTTTATGTTTGATACTGAAGGTGCAGGCTATGGCGGTACCGGCAAAAAGTTTGACTGGGAAAAATTAAAAAATGTGGAAGTGGGCAAACCCTATTTTTTAAGCGGCGGCATTGAGCCTGCCGATGTGCAGCGCCTGAAAACATTTGAAAAACAACCGGAAGCAAAAGCAATGTTTGCCATTGACATCAACAGCAAATTTGAACTGCATCCCGGCGTAAAAGATTTGAACTTAGTACAAAAATTTATAGAGGAACTTCAATAAAATAACAGACAATGAATATTAAAGTATGCGGTATTACCCAATTGAAACAACTGCAGCAACTGGATGGACTGAATGTTGATTTTGCAGGACTTATTTTTCATAAGCATTCTCCACGGTATGTAGAAGGAAAAATAACCAAAGAAGAATTGCAGACCACTGATTTTGATATTAAAAAAACAGGGGTGTTTGCAGATGCTGAAATGATTGATATGCTGGATGCCATTGACAATTACGGGCTGGATGTGGTGCAGCTTCATGGCAATGAAAATCCTGAAGTATGCGAAGACCTTTCATCCGAAGTGGAAGTAATAAAAGTTTTCAGCATTGGAGAAGATACAAAAGACATTGATGAACTGCTGGCACCCTATGATGATGTATGCGATTATTATTTGTTTGATACAAAAGGAACCAATGGCGCCATTGGCGGTACCGGCAAAAAATTTGACTGGAAAATAATTACCAAAGCAAAAATTGAAAAGCCATTTTTTATAAGCGGTGGCATTTCGCTGGAAGATGCGGCTGCTCTAAAAAAAATTAAGCATCCCGATTTTTATGGTGTGGACATCAATAGTAAGTTTGAAAAAGAACCGGGGTTAAAAGACATGGCCAGGATACTGCAGTTTATACAGGCTTTGAAAAAATAAAGCGTACACGATTTTATGATAACGGTAAGGCATGCAGTAGAAAATGATTTGCCGGCAATGCTGGAAATTTATAACGACATCATTGCCCACACCACGGCAGTGTGGCATTACGAGCCGCATACACTTGCCATGCGGCAGCAATGGTTTCAGCAGCGCAGGGCAGAAGGCTTTCCTGTATTTGTGGCAATGGATAACGAAAAGATGCTTGGCTTCAGCAGTTTTGGTTCCTTCAGGCCATGGCCCGGTTATAAACATACGGTTGAAAATTCTGTGTACGTGGCGGCAGACAGCAGGGGCAAAGGTGTGGCAAAATTATTGCTGCCTCCGTTAATTGAAGAAGCAAAATTGCTGGGCATACATGCGATGGTGGCTGGTATTGAAGCCGATAATGAAATAAGCATTGCATTGCATAAAAAATTTGGCTTTGCAGAAGTGGCGCATTTTAAAGAAGTAGGCTGGAAGTTTGGCCGCTGGCTGGATTTGAAGTTTTTGGAGTTGCTGATAAATCCTCTTCCTGCTCCTTAGTACAACGTAAAGTATACTTAGTAATGCAGGGATGAATTGGATTAGATTAATGCGGAGCAATACAAATGTTAAGGAATGATGTGTACAAAAATGCTGATTAAAAATTACAACTGATGACTGAAACAAAAAATATTTTTAGTGTGGATGAACATGGCTACTATGGCCAGTTTGGCGGGGCTTTTATTCCTGAAATGCTGTATCCAAATGTAAAGCAGTTGCAGGAGCAATACCTGCAGATAATGCAGGAACCATCCTTTGTAAAAGAATTCAATGAACTGCTGAAAGATTATGTGGGCAGACCCACACCTTTGTTTTATGCAGCAAGGCTGAGTGAAAAATTTAGCACAAATATTTATTTAAAAAGAGAAGATCTCTGCCATACCGGTGCACATAAAATAAACAATACCATCGGGCAAATTTTGCTGGCAATAAAGCTGGGCAAAAAAAGAATCATTGCAGAAACTGGTGCCGGTCAGCATGGTGTGGCTACTGCTACTGTGTGTGCATTAAAAGGCCTTGAGTGTATTGTGTATATGGGCGAAAAAGATATAGAGCGGCAGGCACCCAATGTGGCCCGTATGCAAATGCTGGGTGCTACAGTAATACCCGCCACCAGCGGCAGCAAAACGCTGAAAGACGCTACCAATGAGGCTATCAGGGACTGGATAAACAATCCGGTAGATACGCATTATATCATCGGCAGTGTGGTGGGGCCGCATCCTTATCCGGATATGGTGGCACGTTTCCAAAGCGTGATAAGTGAAGAAATTAAAATGCAGTTGCTGGAAAAAACAGGTAATGCATTGCCCACACACGTGATTGCATGCGTAGGCGGCGGCAGCAATGCAGCCGGTGCATTCTATCATTTTTTAAATGACTTAACTGTAAAGCTGGTGGCGGTGGAAGCAGCAGGCTGTGGCCTGCAAAGTGGTATGAGTGCCGCTACCACACAATTGGGCAAGCCGGGTATTTTGCACGGCAGCAAAAGTTTACTGATGCAGACAGCCGATGGCCAGGTAACAGAGCCACACAGCATTTCAGCCGGGTTAGATTATCCGGGCATTGGTCCGCTCCATGCACATTTGTATGATAGTGGCCGCGGCATATTTATGAGCGCTACAGATGAAGAAGCACTGCAGGCTGCCATGATGGTGAGCAAAACTGAAGGCATTATTCCTGCACTGGAAACAGCGCATGCCTTTGCTGTGCTGAACTACATGACATTAAACGTGGATGATGTGGTGGTAATTTGCCTGAGCGGCAGGGGCGATAAGGATTTGGCTACCTACATGAAGCATATCGTATGAATGATGAAGAAATAAATATTGTGCCTTATAGTGATCCGCTGGCTGCTTATTTTTCAACACTAAACACAGCCTGGATAGTAAAATATTTTACGCTGGAGCCAGCAGATATTGAAATGCTGGACAATTCAAAAAAAATGATTATTGATAAAGGTGACCATATTTTTTTTGCCCTGTTGGGCAATGAAGTGGCGGGTACTTTTGCTTTGTTAAATAAAGGGGATGGCGTGTACGAACTGTCAAAGATGGCAGTAGCAGAAAAATTTGCAGGCAAAAAAATTGGTAACAGGCTGCTGCAGTTTTGCATAGCAACAGCAACGGCATGGCGTGCAAAAAAAATTGAATTGTATTCCAACACCATCCTGCAGCCTGCCATACATCTTTATAAAAAATATGGATTTACAGAAGTGCCGCTGGACCATGTTCTTTTTAAACGCAGTAATATTAAAATGGAAAGATTAACAGCATTACATGAACAGGATTGATACATTGTTTTCAAAAAAAAAATCAGCCGTGCTGAATGTATACTGCACAGCTGGCTATCCGGCCCTTGAAAGCACGGCGGAAGTACTCGCTGCTTTGCAAAAACACGGCGCCCATTTAATAGAAATAGGAATGCCTTACAGCGATCCGCTGGCTGATGGCCCCGTGATTCAGCAAAGCAACATGCATGCATTGCTGAATGGCATGAGTATACAGGTGCTCTTTAATCAGTTAAAATATATACGGCAAACTGTACAGGTGCCACTGGTGCTGATGGGCTACATGAATCCGATTATGCAATATGGCCTGCAAAAATTTTGTGCAGATGCGCAGGCCGTGGGTATAGACGGTATTATACTCCCCGACCTGCCCATGTATGAGTTTGAAAATGAGTACAGGCAATTGTTTCAGCAGCATGGGCTGCATTTTATTTTTCTCATTACACCCGAAACGGGTGAAGAAAGAATTCGTAAAATAGACAGCCTTTCCACTGGTTTTATTTATGCAGTTTCTTCTTCTTCCACCACAGGAAATAATAAACCCATTGAAAGCCAGGAAGCTTATTTTAAAAAATTGCAACAAATGAATTTGAGCAATCCAATACTGGTGGGCTTTGGTATCAAAGACAAACAAACTTTTGAGGCGGCATGCCGGTACAGCAATGGCGCTATCATTGGCAGTGCCTACATAAAGGCGCTGGCAAATACAACCGATATAGACAGTATTACAAAAGAATTCTTAAATAATATCCTGGCATAAAGCATCTGGCGGAATCGGTTTAATTTACACCCACAAATCATCAATATGAAAATGAAGAGTACCATAGCAGCAGTTACATTCAAAGAAATAAGCAATCTGAATTTATTTTGGATATTATTGCTTGCTCCATTTTTTTCTATTGCACAGCAAACAAAAAAAATTACGGGCAAAAAAAAGAATGTTGTAAAAGCTGCAGCACCTGCACCGGTAAAGCAACTCAATGGTTTTGTAATTGAGGGTGAAATGAAAGGGTTTGCAGATGGTACTTCAGTGGCATTGCTGAATGGACAAACCGGTGCCCCCGAATCTGAAACTGTTATCAAACAAAATAAATTCAGCTTTAAAGGAAAGCTGGATATGCCCGATTTTAAAATCATTCTTTTTAATAAGCAGCCGCCATACCTCACCATTTTTTTAGACAACAGTGTTGTAAAAATTAATGGTGATAAAAATGATTTCAACAGCACACGTATTACCGGCTCTGCATCGCATGGTGATTTTGAATTGCTGAATGCACAGTTGAGTCCCTACCAGCAATTGTTTACAGAAGGCACTTTGCATGATTCCGCTTCCACAGCAGGTTTGCTGCTGGCTGCAGAAAATTTTGTAAAAAATAAGCCGGGTTCATTCATTGCTCCGCTTGCTGCTATACGTGCTATACAGGTTACCGAAAATCCTGCGGCGGCAGAGCGCATGTATACTATGATGACTGCAGAAGTAAGGGCTACGGGCATGAGTAATTATTTGCTTGATTTAGTTACTAAAACAAAATTTAATGCTGTAGGCACCGTGCTTTCCGACTTTACACAGGCTGATACCACCGGAAAACCTTTTGCTCTTTCTTCGCTGCGGGGCAAGTATGTGCTGATAGATTTTTGGGCAAGCTGGTGCCGCCCCTGCCGTCAGGAAAATCCAAACGTGGTGGACAACTTTAATAAATTCAGCAATAAAAATTTTACTGTACTCGGTGTTTCACTGGACAAGGGAAAGCCTGAGTGGATAGAAGCCATACATACTGACGGGCTTGCATGGCCGCATGTAAGTGATCTGCAGGGATGGGCCAATGCTGTTGCAAAACAGTTTCAGGTAACATCCATTCCTCAAAATATTTTGATAGGCCCCGATGGCAAAATTATTGGTAAAAACCTGCGTGGGCCTGCACTTGGGCGACAGTTAGAAAAATTACTGCGGTAGTTTATCCAGTGCTTTTTTTAAAAATATTTCTTTTATGTTTTCTTACAGCTATTGATGTGCAGTTTATGCAGATAGTTTCTCGTCTTTATTCATTCTGCATTTATCGCTGCAATATTTTACTTCTGTCCAAACCTTTTCCCATTTTTTTCTCCAGGAGAATGCCCGCCTGCAAACCACACAAATTTTTTCCGGCAGATTTTTCCTGTGGCTGTTTTTATTTTTCATCCAAGGCTGTTTAAATATTTTTCTGCATTGGACAAATGCGT
>JAYWIB010000756.1:0-6040 GCA_043789265.1 Chitinophagaceae bacterium | reverse complement strand
AAGATGGATTTCCCAGCAACAGTATTCGTTTACTCCTTGAAGACAAAACCGGTAAGCTTTGGTTTGGTGCACAAGGAGAAAATATGTTCGTTTATGATGCCAGCAAGCATGGCGAAGTAGGGCAGGGAAAAACATTTACCGTTTTAAAAAACAAAGACTGTAAAACCTTTACGAACGTTTGGGGAATTACCGAAGACAGAAAAGGGAATATATGGTTCGGTGCCACAATTATAGAAGATAAAAGATGCGATACGTCGTTCATTTCACAGGGTCTTTGGCGCTATGATGGCAGTACCTGTACTAAAGTATCGCAGAAGGGTGTTTATGGTATAATAGAAGATGTTAAAGGAAACATCTGGACCACCGGTGCTGATGGACCTCAGGGTATTGGGCAGGTCTGGTCGCTTTCCCGTTATGATCAACAATCTTTGTACAATGAAAAGCCCACTGTAACCGAAATAAAGTCGCAACCAGGAATGCTTTTGGGGGTTTTAGAAGATACAAAAGGAAACATTTGGTTTGGCTCTGGTGGTGGCGTGTATCGCTATGATGGAAAGACCATCACTGACTTTAAAAGTGCAGCCAATCAGCAATAGTTTGTATTGCTGATTTTAAGATCATCGTCAATTATTATTAAGCAATATCATCTCTATGGTATGAACAACAAAATATAAGTTACTTAGATTTTAATTATTGCACCTTTGTTTTTCGGTTGCAATAGATTGGTAAAAGATAAAAATAAAAATAATGCATCGGTAAAAAAATAAAGATTGCAGCAAAAAAATAAATAGTCAAATCCTTACAAGACTTTAACGAAATCCGATCATGTTATTCTTTCTAAAATATCTCATTTCTCGATTGCATATTCTCTCAAAGCGAATTTGAAAATTATTTTTCAGCCAAAAACAAAATCGAAAAAATAATTTCAGACAAAACATTTCAGTAAGCACATAAACTACGGTGAATTAAAAAACAGTTATGCGGCTTTGAAGTGCGGATTCATTTTTTAATGCAGCTCCCATAGGGTCTGCGGTTACAGCCATGTGCAAATTATTACCGCCAAAAACTATGTCTGAATTTATCCTGTACATATTAGCTGCCTTTTTATTATAACGGTCATAGTTCAATTCATCTGCTACATACAAGGCTATCAAAATAAAACAGGCAAGCCCTGATGCAAGGCCAATGATATTGATGAGAGAGAAGGTTTTATTCTTTGATAAATTTCTCCAGGCTATTTTAAAATAGTTTTTTATAATGGCATCAATTTTAAATGTAAATGATATCCAGTAAGGCGATGGCGGAAATTGATGCAGCGGATAAATATCCCTGTTCAATGGAAAAAAATTATTCCGGGAAATAAAAATTATAAACGAGAGTTGATATGCAATCTTCAAACAATTGAAAGCTGCTACACAGTGCTTAGTATATTTTCCGTCACTGTTTGTCCATCCAGCATGCGTATAATGCGGTGGCTATAGCGGGCATCATGTTCACTATGCGTTACCATTATTACCGTGGTACCCTGTTCATTTAAATCAGTAAGCAGTTGCATTACTTCATTGCCGTTAGATGAATCAAGATTACCGGTGGGTTCATCTGCTAAAATCAGTTTGGGATTATTAACAACCGCCCGTGCAACGGCCACACGCTGCTGCTGTCCGCCACTCAATTGCTGGGGATAGTGATTGCGGCGGTGCATGATTTGCATTTTATCCAGCACTTCCTCCACACGCTTTTTTCTGTCTGCAGATTTTACGCCGGTATATATCAGGGGCAGTTCTACGTTTTCAAAAACGGTCAGTTCATCTATCAAATTAAAACTCTGAAAAACGAATCCAATATTGTGCTTGCGCAGGTCAGCTCTTTTACGCTCATTAAATTTGGAAACTTCAATTCCATTAAACACAAAGCTGCCGCCATCCTGATCATCCAGCAGGCCAAGAATATTCAGGAGTGTACTTTTGCCGCAGCCCGAGGGACCCATGATGGCTACAAATTCTCCTTCTTTTATTTCGATAGAAAGATTGCTGAGCGCTACTGTTTCCACTTCTTCTGTGCGGTATACTTTTTCCAGGTTGCTGATGTTAATCATACTGTTTTTCTGTTGCATGAAACTATTTTTTAATTACTGAATAATTGGTTTTATAATGATTGGCGTTATCAAAAGCATTAGTAAAAAAATAAAAAATTAGAAGGGGTAAAAGGTCTTTCCTGCCCCGCAGCACTTTTAATGCAACAGGGTAACTCAGTTTTCTTTTCAGAAATTTGTCTGCTGCATTTATTTGTCACAAGGTGGTCATTGTCTGCAGATGTATTCAATGATACTGCTGCCAACATAAGTATCAGCAGCCTGGTTAAATTATTTTTCATACAACAGTTTTATTTTTTGATTATTTGGGTTTAACTTTTTTCCTCAAAAGAAATTTGATGCAGCATTATTAAACCTGTATTATTCTTTCTTCAGTACCAGTTCCTGTATGTCTCCATAGTTTTCGTAGCTGCTTGTAATTACTTTATCACCGGGTTTTAATCCCTGCAGCACTTCATAATAATCCGGGTTCTGACTGCCGAGCTGTATATCTATTTTGTACGCCTTTGTGCCGTTTTCATTTACTTTAAAAATCCAGTTGCCGCCCGTTTGCTGGTAAAAACCACCTTTGGCAAGCAGGATAGATTTTCTTTCATCACTCAGGGCCAGCCGTATTTGCAACGTTTGTCCACGACGTATTCCGGATGGTACGGAATCCTGAAACTGCATGTCTACCTGAAACCTGCCGGCGTTTACCTGCGTGTACACTTTTTTAATTACAAGTGAATAATTTTTACCCGCAATCGAAGCCTCTCCCTTCAAACCGATAAAAACCCTCGATATATAATGTTCATCCACATCCACCCTTGCTTTAAAGCCACTGGTTACATCTATTTGTCCAAGACGTTCACCCTTATTTTTATTTTGTCCAATTTCCGCATCAAGCGAAGTGAGCTGACCATCTACAGGAGCTCTCACAATCAGGTCGCCTACTTTTTTACGCATCAGCGCCAGTGTATTTTGCATCCGGGCATACGATTCCTTAGACTGATCTACCTGTTCTTTCATGGAAGTGCCATCCTGTTTTAAAATGTCATCTGCTAATTTTTTTCTTCTTAGCTGGTAGTTGAATAAATTAAGGCTCGATTCGTACTCCTGCTTTCCAATGGCTTTTTTCTCATACAATCTTTTGTTTACATTATACAAGCGTTCAGCTTCTTTCAATGCATTGTCCACATCTGCTGTCTGGTTCTGCCGGGTGATGGAGTTCTGCTCTGCATTGTTTTTTGTATTCTGCATTACCGAAAGCACATTAAATACAGCAGTTTGCTGATTGGCCAATTGCAGTTCCAGGTCGGTATTGCTCAGCCGCATAATTGGCTGATCTTTTTTCATCAGCGCACCATCTTCCACATACTTCTCTTCTACCCTGCCGCCTTCCATAGCATCTAAATAAATGGTGGTAACAGGAAGCACCACGCCATTTACCGGAATAAATTCCTGAAATACACCTTCTTTAATATCGCTGATGGTAATGCGATCTGTTTCTACATTCAGCTTGGATTTACCTGAGGTTAAAAAGAAACTTGCAGCCATCAACAGCACTAAAAGAGCGATACCTGCAGTGGTGAAAATTCTTTTTTTATTCCAGTACTTTTTTTCTATTACCCTGTCCATGTTGTGTTTGTTTTTCCAGGCGGTTTAAGTATTATTGATCTCTGTTATTAAGTATGATTAGGGAATGATATGCCAAATTATAAATTATTGATTATCAATGTTTAAAGGCATTTTTACAAATTTTACTGTACGCTATTGATACAAAAACTGTTCGGATTTGATACACTGCCGTAATGTTCCTTTCATCTTTCCATTGGTAATATTAAAACGAATACCTTCTGTGTAAAAAATCTCTTTTCTGACGCTGAATATTCCACAAGTCTGCCCTGCTGAAAATACGGCTGTCGGCCTGCTTTTCGCAAACGGCAGCGGTTTCTTTTACTACCTGTGTAAGTCTTTCTGTTTCTTCTTTACCGATCCCGGTAAATAAGATGTTCAATTGCTTTTTCATAATTGTAAGTTTTATAAGCTTTTGTTTTAATTTTTTCTGATAAGGTTGCAATCAACAATATGCCAGAAAATTAAAAATTGATTATCAACACTTTAGACCACAAGCTTCTCCGCCTATGTTCGCTTTCGATACAGCATGTATCCTCTTTTGATACAGATTAACGGTTTCCGGTAAACATTTAATTAATACTAGGCATTTGGTGCTGCATCTATTCATTTGCCCTTCTTGTAATTCCAGATTTAGAAAATGGCTTCCATAAATTAGACAAAATCAGTAAAATAGACTTTTTATTTCATTGATAATGAACTACTTGTGTTCTGGCACGTGTTAGGAATACTATATATCAAACAAGCAAACAACAAAATTTAAATCCTAACTCAAAAACTAAAAAAATGAAAACACTTACTACCATCTTCCTCAGCCTTATCACACTGGTTGCTTCTGCTAAAGAAAATGTTACCCTGGAAATGAATGCTGCTAACATCACTAAAGAAACTTCATTAACAACTGGCATTACTGATAATAATGTAGTGGTAAACTGGTCTTCTAAAAATGAAGTAAGCAACAGCCGCTACGAAATTGAGCGTTCATTTTACAGCAATAACTTTAATACCATCGCTACTATACAGGTACCATTTGCAACTAATAATACTGTAAAAAATTACCGCATTAATGACAATGCTGCTGAATTAGCCGGAAGGGCAATTGCTTACTACCGTGTAAAACAAATTGATGCCAAAGGAAATGTTTCTTACAGCAACGTAACTGTAGTGAACTTACAAAATGAAAAAAACAACGCAAACAACACTGTAACTTTAAGCAACACTGCTATACGTTTTACTGCAACACAAAATGCAACTGCAGTTATTAAAATGAAAAGCATTACCGGCCAGGTAACAATTGTAAAAAATGTAACTGTTACCAAAGGAATGAATACGGTAGCATTAAACAATGCTTCTCTTGCAAAAGGAATTTATGTAACTGAAGTAATGGTAAACGGAATTGTAATTGACAATCAAAAAGTAATTGCAGAATAATCAATGCATATGTATAAAAACTGATTGCAGCCTTCGGGCTGCTTTTTTTTTGCAAATTTTCTCCTGATGGCTCCTTGCCTGGCACCCCGGTTGTGGCAATGAAACTTGGCACACTCCGCCCATCTTGCATTGGCTGCGGCTTTTACAAACAATAATACTGTAAAAGCCTGCGTTATATGGATTATTTAGGGCAGCAACTGCCTTAGATTTCAATATCCAATCCAATGCATAAAAATCATTTTAACTGTTTGTACCGTCATGGCGTGTCGGTATCTGCATCAATAAATAAGGATGCAAACACAGCATTTACCACTTCATTAAATAATCAATGCGTACGTCTGCAACATAAAACTGCAGATAGATCGAACTCCTTTTATACATACTGTATCAACACAAGCTGTAACGATTACAAAATAAATAAGCCGGCATTCTTAAGCGCCCAATTTAAGCATTCCTTTATCCTATTAATTTCCATATCAGGCAGCCAAAACAATCAGCAGGCAGAAAAACCATAACCATGAAAGCAAGACTACAATCTTTAATTACAGCAGCCAGGCTATTGATGACAGCGGTTTGCTGCGGCTTTATTTTAAGCACACCAGCGTATGGCCAAACGGTGATAAAGCAATTGTATCTTTCCGATCCAGGTCAGTCGCTTGACAGAATGGATCCTGTAGCAACGGCGGATATAACTACTACGCAATCTGCGGCGCTTACACCTTCAGCACAATATCTTTATGCGTTAAGAGGTGGTTCAAGAATTGATTTTTGGAGATACAATATAGCTGGCAATACATGGAATGCCATGGCTAATACTCCAGGCACGGTTTCAAGAGGTGGTGCACTCGCCAGCAACGGCAGTTTTATTTATGCTTTACGGGGTGCATCCACAGATTTCTGGAG
>JAYWIB010000755.1:0-6045 GCA_043789265.1 Chitinophagaceae bacterium | reverse complement strand
AGGTGGAAAATAAATTGACTGAAGAAGGCGTAATTGCTGCTCCTAAACTGAAAGGAAAAGCAAAAGTGGTACACCTGTGGAATAAATATAAGCGTAACATGGCGGTGGCTGCTTCTATTGCCGGCTTCATTTCTCTGCTTACGCTGAGCCTGATGGTGACCCTTACAAAAAAATACAGCAACGAAGGATATGAATCACTGGTAAAAGAACTGAATAAAACAAACAGGGAAGTAAGCCGTTTAAAAAATACCGGCAGACTGCCAACGGTACCTGCCAGGATTGAACCAAAAGTAGATTTTAGGGGAACAGGTTTTTTAATTGATGGTAAAGGCTACTTGGTTACCAATGCACATGTTATTGGCAAAATGAAAAATATTTATGTGGAGAATAACAAAGGCGAATATTTTACAGCCGCTGCACTTTTTACTGATAACACTGCTGATCTTGCTATTCTTAAGATCAATGATACTTCTTATAAAACAATTGTAAATCTACCCTACAGCATCAAGCGATCCAACACCGATTTGGGTGAGCAGTTTTTTACTTTAGGATTTCCACGCAATGAAATTGTGTATGGTGAAGGATATGTAAGTGCCAAGTCCGGCAGTGATGGTGATTCCACCGCTTACCAGTTAACCGTATCGGCCAACCCCGGTAACAGTGGCGGCCCGGTAATAAACCGCAACGGCGAAATCATCGGTATTATCACAGCCAAAGATTCAAAGGCCGACGGCGTGGTATATGCTGCCAAATCAAAAAATATTTTCAGGCTGCTGGATGAATTGAAAAAGCAAAATGAAAAGGAGGCTTCCATTAAAACACCTGCGGGCAATGGATTGAAAGGCCTTGACAGGGTACAGCAGGTTAAAAAAATGGAAGAGTTTGTTTACATGGTTGTGGGCAATTAATTTTTACTTCATAATAACCCTTCCATAAAAGTTACACTGTCTGCAGCGTAACTTTTTTTATACCCTGACTTTATTATAAAAAAAAGAAGCGTCATGCAGGAAACAATGACACCTCTATTAAATTTGTTACAGGAACTACAAACACAAAATAAATCAAACTCTTTTCTGCGGCAAACAGCATAAAGATTTCCATAACTTCCGGGCTGCTATTACCTTTACCCTATTTACTCCCACAACGACGATGGATATGAGCCACCATCCACGAGTTTATTAATATTTTCCTGAACTACCGGCGCATCTTCTTTATAAGTAACGCCAAACCATTGTGCCGCAGTAGGAATTACTTTTACGGTGGCTGTTTTGTTTTTTACCACTTCATCCACCACGAGTGGAATAAAAAATTCACCTTTTGGATTATTAATTTCTTTTGTAAGAAATGCACCAAAATATTTTTCGCATTCATTTATAAAGCTGGGTGCAAAGGCAAAAAAGTTCATGCTTACACTTGCATCTTCACTTACTTCATGCAGGCCGGTTTCATCTTCATATGTAATGATGCCCTGATCATTTCTAAAAATTTTTGTACGCTCATTGATGTCCACCAGGTTGCCTGCCGCATCCACATTGCATACACCACGGCTTACGCTTCCATTGTCGCTCAGCGTTTTTTTCAGTTCGTATCCTATAATTGCATAGTTGTTATCTGCTTCACCGGCTGTTAAAAAATTATATGCTTTTACAAATCCGTCTCTGCCATAAAAATCGTCGGCATTGATTACTGCGAAAGGTTCATTTACTATTCCCTTGCAGCACAACAATGCATGCGCCGTACCCCAAGGTTTTTTTCTTTCTTCCGGAATGGTGAATCCATCTGTATACATAAAAAGCTCCTGAAATGCAAAAGCCACTTCAATTTTTCCGTTCAGTTTGTTTGCAAAATTTTCTCTGAACATGGATTCAAATTCATGCCGGATGATAAACACCACTTTACCAAAGCCCGCCCTGATTGCATCGTAAATGGAATACTCCATAATGGTTTCCCCGCCGGGTCCAAAGCCCTGTGTTTGCTTCATACTGCCATAGCGGCTTGCCATACCGGCCGCTAACACTACTAGTGTTGGTTGCATATTTAAATTTTATTTTACTGATTAATGTTGCAATTTGCCGGGGCGAAAATAATGCAAACAGATAACTAAGAAAAAAATTGCTTTTTAATATTCCCCATATTTCTGCTGATGTACTCAAGGAAAAATTTATTGATGATGCCGGTATAAAAATTTCTGTACTCAGGCTTGATAAAATTCATCCGGTTATATCAGGCAATAAGTTATTTAAACTTCATTATTATATAGAAGAAGCCATATCCACTGGTAAAAAAAGTTTGGTCACTTTTGGCGGCGCTTATTCCAATCACCTGGTGGCTGCAGCATATGCCTGCAAAATGAAAGGTATAAAAAGCATCGGCATCGTAAGGGGAGAAAGGCCGCTGCAATTATCACACACATTGCTGGAATGCATGCACCTGCAAATGAAACTTCACTTTATCAGCAGAGAAGCTTATAAGGATAAAGACAAACCTCTTTCTATCAGTCAATTAAAAGAAAATTTTAAGCACAGTATCATTGTTCCTGAAGGAGGCTATGGCATTGCCGGCGCAAAAGGTGCCGCTTTAATTATGCATGCAGTACCGGCAGACGCCACACATATTTGCTGTGCAGTTGGCACAGGTACTACAGTGGCTGGTTTACTGATGGGTGCCAGGGGAAATCAACAGATTATTGCCTTCCCCGTTTTGAAAGGCATGAATGACCTTTCAGCAAGCATGCAGTTTCTTACTGAAAATAAATTGCCGCTATCCCAATTGTATACAGCACCTGATTATCATTTTGGCGGATATGCAAAAAGCAATGCGGCATTGTTTCACTTTATGAATACAATGTTTGCATTGCACCAGTTACCGCTGGATTTTGTTTATACCGGCAAGATGATGTATGGCGTATTTGATTTGATAAAAAAAGGTTTTTTTCCAAAAGGCAGCAACATTGTTTGTGTGCATACAGGAGGTCTGCAGGGCAACCGCTCTTTACAAAAAACTGTTTTAACTTTTTAAATTTAGCAGGGCATTGCTATATTTGTTGCCTACCGTTGATTTTTTATTATGCGAAAAATTTCCCTGTGCATTTTGTTTACCACCGTGCTGCTTTGCACCCGTACATTTTCGCAGGATACTTTGCCCCGTATATCTGTAAAAGACATGAGCGGTAAAATTATTATTAGCTGGAAAAATACGTATGGTGCTAAAATCAGTAACATCAATATCCAACGCTCTGCAGACAGTTTGCGAAATTTTACTACCATCGGCACTGTGCTTGAACCCACCAACAGAGAAAACGGGTATGCAGATTATAAAGCGCCTAACAATAAAGTATTCTACAGGGTATTTATAGCGTTTGAGGGTGGCCGTTATATTTTTACCAAATCATACCGGCCAGTTAAAGATACAGCCAGTGCAATAATAAATTTACCGCCCGATTCAGCCGAAGATTCAGTAGCTGAGGAATTTCCTAAACCCGTGGTACATAGAGGATATGTACCGAGTAAATTTATATTTACTGCAAAAGACAACAATGTAATCATCAGCCTGCCCGATGCTGCAATAAAAAAATATTCCATTAAATTTTTTGATGAAAAACAACAGCCGGTTTTTGATATTAATAAAATAACTGAGCCGTGGCTGATTATTGAAAAGGTAAATTTTCTTCGCTCGGGCTGGTTTTTTTTTGAATTGTATCAGGATGGTAACGTGATAGAGAAGCATAAGTTTTTTGTACCAAAAGACGGAAAGCATTCAGGCAATCATCCGGAACGTGGCAGAAATTAAGCAGGCTGTTTTTCATAAACCTTTTTATCCCCTGCAATTAATTTTACATTGAATACATTTTCAAAATTGCGCTGCAATTTTTCTTTTACTTCCTGCATGTTCACCCGTTGATTGAGCTCTGCCTGCAGAGAGGTTACTTTTTTATTTGCAATACCGCAGGGGATAATGTTATTAAAATAAGACAGGTCGGTATTTACATTCAGTGCAAAGCCGTGCATGGTTATCCATCTGCTGCAGCGTACGCCCATGGCGCATATTTTTCTTTCACTGCCTTTTACGCCAGGGTCAATCCATACACCCGTTTCGCCACTGCTACGCATACCCGAAATGCCATACTCCGCCAGGGTAAGAATAATTATTTCTTCCAGCGCCCGCAGGTAGCGGCCTATATCGGTATAAATTTTTTCCAAATCAAGAATGGGATAACCAACTATTTGTTCAGGCCCATGAAAAGTAATGTCGCCACCCCGGTTGGTTTTAAAAAATTCAATACCCTTGTGCTGCATTTCTGCTTCGGATATAAGTATGTTGTGCATGTGGCCACTTTTGCCAAGTGTATAAACGGGCGGATGCTCACAGAGTAAAAGGTAATGTTTAGTGGTAGCCGAAAAATGATCGCTGGATATTACTTGTTTATTAACAGCATACTTTACAGCAACGTTTTCCTGCAATAAAACTTCCTGATAATGCCATGCATCTTTGTAAGGCATTTGTCCCAGGTCTGTATAAATTACCTCCTGCTTATCCAATTCAATTGATTTAATTTGCAAAGATAAAGGTGTTGAGAGTTATTGGGTTATTGGGTTATTGGGTTATGAGCTACGGGTTATGAGTTACGGGTTACGGGTTGTATTGTTCAGTATCATTATGGTTAACTGTTGTAAATTACTTTTTACCTGTTTGTCATTTATGAATATTGATTTTTAAGTATTGCTATACAACATTGATCATTCACCATTGCCTATTGACCATTGCCTATTCACTATTTGCAACATAATACAAAATAAAAATGGCGGAAGAAAATATTGATGGAGAGGATGAAGTAACCGAAGGTGACGAACTGTATGAGAAACTTTCGATAGAAGTGTCCAGGGGGCAGGAGCCTTTGCGTATAGATAAATTTTTGATGGCGAGAATAGAAGGCGCCACCCGCAATAAAATACAGCAGGCTATTGTAAACGAACTGGTACTGGTAAATGACAAACCGGTGAAGCCAAATTATAAAATAAAGCCTGAAGATAAAATTGTAGTATTTGACAGCCGTAATCCGGAAACAAATGAAATAGCTCCTGAAAATATTCCGTTAAACATCGTGTATGAAGATGATGATATTCTTATCATCTACAAAGCAGCGGGTATGGTGGTACACCCGGGCAGCGGCAATCATTCAGGTACATTAATCAATGGGGTGGCTTATCACTTACAGGAGCAAAATCCATCGCTGGAAGAAACAGTACTGCCCCGTTTTGGCATGGTACACCGCATTGATAAAAACACTACCGGCCTGCTGGTGCTCGCCAAAAATTCCAAAGCAATGGCGGATCTGGCTAAACAATTTTTTAACCACACTGTACACCGCCGGTATATTGCATTGGTATGGGGCGATTTTGAAAATGACGAAGGTACCATTACGGGTCATGTGGGCAGGCATCAGCGTTTTAGAAAATTGTTTACCACTTACCCGGATGGTGAACATGGTAAAGAAGCCATTACCCACTACAAAGTGCTGGAGCGTTTTAATTATGTAACTCTGGTGGAATGCAGGCTTGAAACAGGCCGCACACACCAGATAAGGGTACACATGCAGCACATTGGCCATCCATTGTTCAATGATGATTTTTATGGCGGAGATGCCATTGTAAAAGGAACCATTTTTACCAAATACAAACAGTTTGTTGACAACTGTTTTAACCTGTGTAAGCGGCAGGCCCTGCATGCAAAAGAACTCGGCTTTGTTCATCCCGGAACAAGAGATCAGATAATGTTTGAAAGTGACCTGCCGCCAGACATGGCTGCCGTTATAGAAAAATGGAGAAAATACAGCAGGGACAGAAACGACATCAGTTGAGCAAAGCAACATAAAAATTATTGATCAGCAGCCACCAGTAGTACAGATGTAAAGGCAGGCAACGTAATTTTATCAGCATATAACATCCCTTTCAAATTCTTGTATTTTTTTTTCAGTAAAATTAATTTAGGCACTGCAGTGTCATTGTATTCAAAGCGAAGCAAATTTTTATTTACAAACCTGCCGGC
>JAYWIB010000754.1:0-1742 GCA_043789265.1 Chitinophagaceae bacterium | reverse complement strand
CTACCTGTACTTCTTTGTAGCCACCCACCGTGCCTTCACTCTCACTCAGCAAAGCCGTTTTCCAACCTCGCTTTTCGCAATATTTTAAATACATCCGCAGCAGGTTGCCGGCAAATAAAGATGCCTCATCGCCACCCGTACCGGCACGAATTTCCAGTATGGCATTTTTTTCATCATAAGGATCTTTTGGTATCAGCAGGTTGCGGAGCAGTTTTTCCTGGCGCTCTTTTTTTTCTTCCAACAGCGGCAGTTCTTCTTTTGCCAGTTCCCTCATTTCTGCATCATCGCTGTTCAGCACTTCTTTGTTAAATTCAATATCTTCCAGCAGCCTTACATATTCATCCCTTGCTTTTACAATTTTTTCCAGGCTGCGGTATTCCTTGCTTACAGCAGTAAATTTTTTATTGTCACTTACTATTTCAGGATTGGTAAGGGCCACGCCCAGGTTGTCAAACTTTCCTTTTATTGCATCTAATTTATCTAACATCTTTGCTGACGGCTCCGCAAGGGAGGTAAATTTTTGTACCCGGCATCTGTCTTTATTCAGCATCGTTGCGTCGCACTCTTGTACGGCATACCTTTGTGGCGCTTTTATTATGCAACTTGTTTTTACGAAAAATGTCCGGGGTAATGATTAATAAAAATGCTGGTGATTTAAGTCTTCAGCATCCTGCATTGTTCTTTAAAAGGAGGCAAATTTACAGTATCTCAACCAATCATTTTGTACAGAAAATTTTCCGCAGATAACATTTTTACCGGCCATCAAATATTGCCCGGCAACTTTGCATTGATAACAGATGCAGCAGGCGTGGTTATTGATATTGCCGATAAAAAAGATGCAGGCGAGGGCATTGAAACATTCACCGGATTATTAACACCGGGTTTTGTAAATGCACATTGCCACCTGGAGCTTTCGCACATGAAAGGATATATTCCTGAAAAAACCGGCTTAATTGATTTTATTTTAAAGGTAGTGTTTGACCGGCATGCAGATGAAGAAACAATTTTGTGCGCCATAACAAATGCAGAAAATGAAATGCTGCAAAACGGCATAGTGGCCGTGGGTGATATTTGCAACAATACACTAACCATTCCTCAAAAATTAAAGGGAAACATTCTCTATCATAATTTCATTGAGGCCAGTGGCTTTCCTCCATCAGTGGCAGATGCCCGTTTTAAAAGAAGTGTTGATTTTTACAATGCCTATGCTGCAGTGTTTCATCACAATTCCATTGTGCCACATGCACCTTATTCAGTATCGCCTGAATTATTTGACTGCATCAATAATTTTTCCGGCAATCAAGTATTAACCATCCACAACCAGGAAGTACCGGCAGAAAATGAATTGTTTAAAAAAAAGCAGGGAGATTTTTTAAATATGTACAGGCAAATGAACATGGATATTTCTTTTTTTACGCCTTCTGATAAAAGCAGCCTGCAAACTTATTTACCCCTGCTTAGTAAATACAAATCTTTACTGCTCGTACACAATGTTGATACCACTGCAGAAGATATCCGGTTTGCAAAACAACAATCTATGCAGCAGCAGTCCAGCCTGTATTTTTGCCTTTGCCCCAATGCCAACCAATACATCAGCGGAGCAATGCCAGATGTATCGCTGCTATTAAAAGAGCAATGTAATATTATACTGGGTACCGACAGCCTTGCATCCAATCATCAGCTTAATATATTGGAAGAAATAAAAACGCTGCAAAAACATTTCCCGGAAGTGCCATTGTTAA
>JAYWIB010000753.1:0-1742 GCA_043789265.1 Chitinophagaceae bacterium | reverse complement strand
TGGCTTTTTTCGTTGGTTTTAAACTAAAGTAGATTTACTAAATATTCATTACGCTTTGCGGATACATGAGCAAAAAAAATAAAAATTTATCATTACGTAGTTTTACTAAAAAGGAAATTAATCCTTCAGAACTTTTTTTTATATTCTGAATGACTGAAAAGGTTACAGGCATAAAAAAAAGGCATCATTGCTGACACCTTTTTTAAAATCGCTGTATGCTTAAATTTTATACATCCATCCGTATATGTCCGCAGCCTGGCCATATTTAATGGCATCCATTTTACTTTTTACAGATGGCGCCACCTGCCAGTTGGCCACATCAAATTTCATGGCGAAATCTTTATAACCCAGTTCTTTTATCATAGAAATAGTGGCTGCTGTGCCGGTACCAAATACTTCTTTTAATGTACCTGCTTTGTATGCCGCTGTAATTTCATCAATACTTATTTGTCTTTCTTCCACCGCACAGCCCATTTCTTTCAGCAGTGTAATAGTGCTGTCTCTGGTAACGCCTGCCAGGATAGTTCCTTCCTCCAGGCCTGGCGTAACCACTGTATTCCCTATAAGGAAAAAAACATTCATGGTGCCGCATTCCTGCACATACTTATGTTCAAATGCATCCATCCACAATACCTGATCGTATCCTTTTTTATGAGCTTCTGCAGATGGATGCAAGGCACCGCCATAGTTAGCCGCTGCCTTGGCATAACCGATACCTCCGGGTACAGCACGTACATATTTTTCTTCCACATAAATACGCATAGGCGTAGCATAATACGGCCCCGTGGGGCTTAAAATAATAAGGAATTTATATTTTTCACTTGGTCTTACACCGATAGCCTCATCGCTGCTAAACATAAAGGGCCGAATGTAAAGAGAATGATTTTCCATGGCGGGTATCCAGTCAATATCAATATTTATCAACTGCCGCATACCTTCTATAAAAATATCTTCAGGCACCTCAGGCATTTGCATACGCTCTGCAGAAATATTAAAGCGCCTGAAATTATCATAAGGCCTGAAAATTTGCGCCTTGCCTTCCGCATCTTTATAAGCCTTAATGCCTTCAAATATTGCCTGGCCATAATGCAATGCTGCCAGCGAAGGATAAAGCATCAGTGGCTCATAGGGTTTTATTTCCGGCGTTTGCCATTGTCCATTTTCATAGTCCACTTCCAGCATATGATCTGTAAAACTTTTTCCAAACGGAATATTCAGCAGTGAAATATTTTGCAGCTTACTGCTGGTGGCTTTTGTAATTTTAAACGGTGCTGAGGTGGTCATAATGCTTATTTTTACGGCAAAGAAACAAAAAAAATAATACCAGCAGATTTTTACCAGATGAGTTTAAACAATATTCAGCTTTCAGCAGCTACTATACATCAGCTCTTCAGAGATTGTTTGATTGAAAATAAACAGCGTAAATATTCTGACGACCATAATCAAACACAGCGCTATTCTGTGTTAGGCAAGAATAAACAGGGCATTGTAATTTTAGTGAATAATGAGGAAGCGGCTTACCTGCCTGATGATGAACTTAATTTTTTACTCGGGATATTATCAGCTTGTAAATTAACCATGGAAGATGCAGGTATTGTAAATTATAAAAACAATGCAGGCATTAATTACAGCAGCATAGCTGCCGAACTGAATGCAGAAAAAGTTTTTTTATTTGGCGTAAATCCGGCAGACATTGCACTTCCGCTCAGCTTTCCGCATTATCAGGTACAGCATTACAATAA
>JAYWIB010000752.1:0-1745 GCA_043789265.1 Chitinophagaceae bacterium | reverse complement strand
TTACTTTTCATTTTAGTAAGTCGGCGTATAATCCAGGTGATGATGCCGATAACAGGTACGGCGATAAAGAAAAGTAAGGTACCCCATGCCAGCGCATTTTGCCAGCCATCATTCAGCACAAAATCTTTTAATGGAAAAAGACCGATGGATACAATGGCAATACCGAACAGTGCCATTACCAATGCAAGGCTTACACATCCGATGATAAAATACGCAAACAGTTTTACTAAAAATATGATTACATCACCCAGCGATCGGCCTCCACGTTTTGCTGCCGATTTTATTTCAGAACCCATTACACTTCCTTTTTCACCTGCTACAGAAGAAGCCTCCCTGGCAAATTTTTCTGCACGCTGCTGCACACCTTTCATTTCTTCCACCACTGAATTTTTTATTGTATTCATATCCACTTTTTCGCCTTTCATTTCCAGCTTTTCTGCTGTAGTGGTGGCTTCTGGCAATACCAGCCACAGTATTATATAAGCAATGAGTGAACCGGGACTAAAACTGAATTTGAAAAATTCATCAAAATCTCCAAAGCCCCAGTGGCCCCACCTGAAAACAAAAGACAAAAAAGGCAGCAGGAATAATACCCTCGGTATCCATGCGCTTACGCCAAAGTAATTACCAATGCCGCTGCATACGCCTCCTACAATTTTATCGTCGGGGTCTCTAAATAATTTTTTACGGGGTGCGCCAATAATGCCGGCGGCGCTGCTGGGTACTGCTATCCATAAAATAATGTACGCAAGTAAACCTGTGCCAAATGCCAGCGCTACAATGGCAAATACTACTCTTATAATAACCGGGTCGGTGCCAAAATAATTTGCCAGGCCTCCGCACACACCGCCAATTACTTTGTTATTTTCATCTCTAAAGAGGCGCTTATTGCCAGTGGCAGATAGGCCTGTACCTGCATACTCCTGCCCGGTACTTTTAGCATTGCTGTTTTCTCCCAAAGTGGAAGCTACTTTTTCTTCCTCACCTTCAAATTCTTCGGGGCGTCCCATACTTTTTATGATGGCATTTACATCATCATCTGTAATGCAGGTGGCACCCTGCTTCAGCCTTTGCTGAAATAATTCGCCGATGCGGCTTTCAATATCATTTATAATTTCTTCTTTGCCTTCTTCATTAGCAAAATAGCGGGAAAGGCTGTCAGTATATCCCTTCAGCAGGTCGAATGCTGAGGTTTCTATCGGTACTACCTGCCCGTGAAAATTTATATTTATTACTTGTTTCATGGCTATAAATATTTATGTGTCGTTAGTTGGTGATGCCCAAAATTTAAGTGGTTGGGCTGTTGAAGTTGTTGCTGTTATTAGAATTTTCCTGCCCGGCTGAATGCTCCTGTTCGGCCTCCGAAAGTGCTTTTACTGCATTGGCCAGTTCGTTCCAGGTGGCTTCCAGTTCTTTGTAAAATTGTGCACCCTTTTCAGTAAGTGAAAAATACTTACGTGGGGGTCCGCTGTTACTTTCAATCCAGCGATAAGTTAAAAACTCTGCATTTTTCAGGCGGGTAAGTAGCGGATAAAGTGTTCCTTCAAAAATGTTGAGGTTGGCTGCCTTCATTTTATCAATGATATCAGACGGGTAGGCCTCCCCCTGTTTTATTACCGAAAGAATACAAAACTCCAACACCCCTTTCCGCATCTGGCTTGCTGTGTTATCAATGTTCATGGCTTCAATTTTTTAAAAATCATGGCTATACTTTTTAGAAAGGTTTAATCATTCCTGTGTTCATT
>JAYWIB010000751.1:0-1747 GCA_043789265.1 Chitinophagaceae bacterium | reverse complement strand
CTTCCTGCTTCACGCCATCTGCTATCACCATCATTGAATCTGTTCCATCTTTTTGAGTAACGACAATGCGGTACATGGTATTCATGTACCTGTAATGAACTTCAAATGTTTTCCATTCCTCAGGAAGGCAAGGCGTGAAGCTTAAGGTATTGGCTTCTCTTTTTAAACCAATAAAGGAATGGATAATCAGTTGATACATCCAGCCTGCAGAGCCTGTGTACCACGTCCAGCCACCCTGGCCTTTATGCTTAGGCTCGGCATAAACATCGGCTGCTATTACATAGGGCTCAGTTTTGTATTTGCTGATTTTATCTTCACTGCTTGTCCTGTTTATGGGGTTAATCATTTGTAACAATTCCCACGTTCTTTTTTTGTCACCAATTGCAGCAAATGCCATCACTAACCAAATTGCAGCATGTGTATATTGACCCCCATTTTCACGTACACCCGGCACATAACCCTTTATATAGCCGGGGTTAAGGTTAGATTTATCAAAGGGTGGATTGAAGAGTTGGATAATCCCATCTTCCATACGCACCAGGTGTTTATCAGCGGATTGCATTGCTGTAGTAGCTTTATCCTTATCACCGGCCTTTGATAATACCGACCAGCTTTGTGCAATGGAGTCAATTTTACATTCTTCATTTTTATGAGACCCAAGTGGTGTTCCGTCATCAAAATATGCACGCCGGTACCATTCGCCATCCCATGCCTGTTCCCTGATATTGATACGTAGTTCTTCCGCTTCGTTTTTACACTTTAAAGCAAAGGCTCCTTCATTTTTAAGAAGGGCTACGGCGGCAAATTGTACCAACACATCATAAAGAAAAAATGCAAGCCATACGCTTTCGCCTTTGCCATGATTACCTACTTTATCCATACCATCATTCCAATCTCCTGAGCCTATAAATGGCAAGCCGTGTACCCCAAATTTTAGTGCATAATCAATTGCTATTACACAGTGGTTGTATAAATCGGCAGTATCGTCAGAGGTAATAAAAAGGTCAAAATAAGAGTCTTCACCTAACACTAACTGGCGTCCTTCCAAAAAATGTATTTGCTCATCCAATATTGATTTGTCGCCAGTGGCATTAATATATTTTGCCGTTACATAAGGCAGCCATAAATAATCGTCGGAGCAAGTGGTACGTACTCCACGACCTGTAGGCGGATGCCACCAATGCTGCACATCGCCCTGCTTAAATTGCCTTGATGCACACAGTAGTATTTGTGACCGTACCAACGCAGGATGTGCATGCATTAACGAAAGAACATCCTGTAACTGATCTCTAAAACCAAATGCACCGCCCGATTGATAGAACCCGCTACGTGCCCAAAGCCTGCTGGCAAGTGTTTGATAATTTAACCAGCCGTTCGCCAGTATATTCAGTGCCGGATCAGGTGTATAAATTTGAACAACACTCAATGTCCGTTGCCAGTAGTCGTGTACTTTGTGTTTTGCATCACGTGCTGCCTGTGCACCTTCACTTGCCTGAATAATTTTTAAAGCATGGTCTATATTGTTTCCCGCTCCTAAGCGAAAAATAACCTCATGCTCCTGTTCTTCAAACAAATCAAAGACTACCTGTATAACAGCACAAGGGTCTAAAGCAGCACCAGTTTTACCAGAGAATTTTACCCTTCTTAATCCTTCAGGATTATTCAATGTTCCATTTCTTCCAATAAATTCCGTTCTGTCGGTAGTAATACTTTTGTTGGTTCCGTCTGCATCAAAAAATGCCACCCT
>JAYWIB010000750.1:0-1747 GCA_043789265.1 Chitinophagaceae bacterium | reverse complement strand
GGCTGCGGCCAATGTATCCCCTGCTTCTGATAAAACTTTCGCTTACATAATCTGCGGCATGCATTACTATATCCCGCCTGTTTGCATTGTCATTAATTCCTTTTTCTACACCCTCCAGGTGAAGCGAATAACCGTGCTTACCTTCATAGGTGGCGGAGGTTACATAAAAACCAAGACTGCTCTGGTTGCTTTCCGGCACATTAGAAAAATGACTGGCAAATGCAGCACCTGAATTCATGCCGTGAGCCACATAAGTGTTGAACAATACTTTATAATTTTTTAAATCAATTATAAACAACCTTTTTTGAAAAGAAGGTTTTGTAAAATCAATGATAGATATAATATTGTTATTGGTGATGGTTCCAGTTTCCTGCATAAAATTAAAACCACGCATGGCATAATCAAATACATGCTGGGCAAGTCCCATGGAGCCAAGTTTAAGACTGTCGTATATACCTGCTTTCTGGATTGTTTGCATTGGTGGCTGCATTAAGTCTGTATCGGGTAACACGTGCTGAATCTTTTGCTTCGGGTCTTCAGGCATTAAAGACAATTTAGACTTTGCAAATACAAAAGGAAGGTGCAATAAAAAAATAAATACAGAGGAAAAAAAGAAGGTAATTTTTTTTAAGAAAACGTTTTTCATGCGGGGATTTTTTTACTGGCGCAAAGATACCTGCTTAATGTTTTACAATATGTTAAAATACAGCTTAAAAGCGGCTGCCGTGCCGACAAAAGATGTTAAAAAAATGCAACCCTTTTGATCGCTTTTTTTTAATAAAAAGATTCCCTACTGTTTAATAAAACGCATCACGTTGGTGCTGACAGATGCTGAATATCCTGTAAGCTGATAAGCACCAGCAGCTAATGAAGAACAATCTATCAGTATTTGATTGCTGCCAGCAATTACGTTTGTGCTTATTCTTTTTACTACCCTTCCCTGAATGTCAGTAACATTCAGCATCACCGCACCTTTAAGTGCACTGGTAAGCATAACAGCAGTATGGCTCTGCACCAGCACAGGCAGTATTGCAGTGATTACTATGCCGGCACCTTTATTTAATACAGCCACAATAACAGAGTATTTAACCAGGCGGTTTTTGCCTGTAATTTTTAACCTGTAATAGTTGATTCCACTTAATAAATTAATGTCTTTAAAACTATACCCAGCAAGATTGCTGTAAGCATCCAGTTTTCCAATTGTTTCAAACAATCTGCCATCGGCACTTTTCATTATTTCGAAGCCGGCAATATTTTCGTCATCTTCAGCCGCCCATTTTAACAGCACTGCATTGCCTGCACGTATGGCCTGCAGGTGAATGCTGTTGCCTGTGGCTGTAACCGCACTTAAATTTCCCACAGCATATGGCACTGATACGTTGGGCAATAAAAAGCTGCTCAGAATTAAATGCGTTTGTGCATACGTATTAGCATTTGCTGCAGCAGGGGCTGTACCGCCGGGTGGCGATACTATTTGCCACGACGTGCCGTCATTGATACCCACTTCGTTATTGGCAGTATAAGAAAAGCCCGGATTGCCATCGCCAAGGGCGCCAAAGTTGCTGTAGCCAAATGCTGCCTGCAGATTCGAAGGCACAATACCCAATGGTTTTATCCGCCAGGTTCGGTTAACAGCAATATTGGGAAACAGTATGGAGGGATTTAAACCAATATCCACTTTAGCACCAACCAACTGCGAGCCTGAAGTAAACGCAAACGTAATGGGGTTAAGGCTTCCGGCTGCTGC
>JAYWIB010000749.1:0-1748 GCA_043789265.1 Chitinophagaceae bacterium | reverse complement strand
GAGGTTGGCATGGAATCTGGGATTTTGCGATTACCGTTATTTTCCGTCTAAATTTCATGTCCTTAGCAATTATTATATGTCCAGTCAGCCGTACCGTGCCTGGAATGAAAAAAGGGACTACGACTTTGTTTTCAGGGGAAATCTTAATTATGAAAAGGCAAACCTCATCGGTTATCAGCGCAATAAAGTGTTTGAAGTGCTTCCGTCGCTCAAAGGAAATATAATAAAAGGGGGGCGGGTTCCAAGAAAAGTGTATATCGAAGAGATGAAAAATTCGAAAATTTGTGTTAGTCCTTTTGGCTGGGGCGAAGTGTGCTACCGTGATTTTGAGGCTTTTTTATTTGGTTGCCTTTTGGTGAAACCTGTTATCAATTATTTTGACACTTTTCCTGATGTGTTCCGGGAAAACGTCACCTATATTCCAATGCCGCTTGATATGGCAGGTACACAGGAACTGCTGCAATACAGTATTGACAGTTACAATGAGCTGAAGGATATTGCAAGGGAAGGGCAGGCGCAATATCTTAAAGTGATTACCGACCCCGAACCATTCGTTCAAAATATTGCCAAAATGTTTGAAAAATAAGGCGGCTTACTTGTCGTGTTCACTGAAATCAACGTGGCCAGAACGTGTTGGCGAGGATCTAATCTAGTGATACAATAGATTGGTTTTATGTGTTTTTTTTGAGAAAAAAAGAAGCACATAAGATAGTCAAGAAGCAAAGCGTTCTTATTAATAGCCTGTTTGAAAAAACATAAAGACACACACAGCAAGCAAAAATTGGTTCTATAAACTGAATTGTTATCTTTGCCCCCATTAAAAAAAAATGTATGAGGACATTGCAGATGGTGGATACCAGCACGCAATACCATAAAATAAAGACGGAAGTAGATGCGGCTGTTATCAGTGTGCTGGAAAGCTCCCAGTTTATCGGCGGCAAAGTGGTAAATGATTTTGCCACAAACCTGGCCACATACAATGGCGTACCTCATGTAATACCCTGTGCCAACGGCACCGATGCCCTGCAGATAGCCATGATGGCCCTCGGCCTGCAACCGGGAGATGAAGTAATTACGCCTTCCTTTACTTATATAGCCACTGTAGAAGCGGCTGCCCTGCTGCACCTGAAGCCGGTGTTTGTGGAGGTGGATAAACAAACATTTTGTATTGACCCCGAAGCAATAGAAAAAGCCATTACACCCAACACAAAAGCCATTGTGCCTGTACACCTGTATGGCCATGCTGCCGACATGGAAAAAGTAATGGCCATTGCAGCAAGATATAACCTGTATGTAATTGAAGACAATGCCCAGGGCATTGGTTGCGATTATACTTTCAGTAATGGTACCGTTAAAAAAACAGGAGGCATTGGCGACATTGGATGCACTTCTTTTTATCCCTCAAAAAATCTGGGGGCTTACGGCGACGGAGGTGCAATATTTACCAATGACGATGCGTTAGCTGAAAAATTAAAGATGATTGCAGCTCACGGTCAGCGCAAAAGATATTATCACGATGTGGTGGGCTGCAACTCACGATTGGATGCTGTGCAGGCTGCAATACTGGATATAAAGCTGAAACACCTGAACGAATACATTGCGGCACGCAGGATGGCAGCAGACTACTATGACAGGGCTTTGGATGGCAATGCAAAAATTACCATTCCATACAGGGCGGCTTATAGCAATCATGTGTTTCACCAGTACACATTGGTGCTGCATGAGGCGGACAGGGATGGATTGAACAG
>JAYWIB010000748.1:0-6075 GCA_043789265.1 Chitinophagaceae bacterium | reverse complement strand
GTTTTTTAAATTCTGCCAAAGCACCGCCTTCGTTACTTAATACAATGCCTGTACGCAAATGCACCAAACGTATACCGGCATCTTTTACCGGAATGGTGCTTTGTTCCCACAGCCTGCATGTTTCACCCAAAAAATCTGCTGCAGGGGCATCGGTTTCTGTAAAAGTTTTTTTATGCAGGGTGCTGTCTGCACCATACCATCCAATGGCAGAGCTGCTGATAAATGCTTTTACTTTATGCGGATGATTTTTTAACGAAGCGGCCAGCAGCGCACTGCTTTTTATCCTGCTTTCCTGTATTTCTTTTTTGTAGGATGCAGTCCATCTTTTATCCATTACGCCTGCCCCGGCCAGGTGTATAATATAGTCTGCTTTTGCAATCGCTGCATTATCAATTGTATTGCTGTTTACATTCCAAAGTGCATAAGTAATGCTGCTGCTTTCAGCGGCTGCAGGCATTTTTCTTGTAAGAATAATAACCTGGTTTCCTTTTTCTGCGAATTGTTTTGCAAGTGCCCTGCCCACCAAACCCGTGCCGCCTGTTATAAGAACTGTATACATTATTTTTTATTTTTTACAAGATATGTTAAAACAGGAACTGGGGCATATTGTTGGGTTTAAAATAAAGTTCATTCCAGTTTATCCCGTAATTTTAGAATGTAAAAATGTTTTTTGTATGAAGGGTTTTGTTATCATTATTTTAAGTTGCCTGCTGTTTTCTTTTTATACTTCTGCACAGCAAATAGTTTTTTCTGAGCCGGAAAAGGAAGATTTACGGGATATGAATTTTGAGATACTGGGTAAGGTGGGAAAAAACATACTGGTATTTCATGACGTAAAATGGAAGTATGCTGTAAATGTGTACAATGACAGTATGCAGTTGATAGAAAAAGTGGAAGCAGATTTTTTTCCAAAAAAAACTTTTAATGTCGACTTTATTGCCTATTCCGATTATGTATATCTGGTGTACCAGTATCAGCAGCGCAGCACCCTGTTCTGCATGGCAGCCAAAATTGGGGCTGATGGAAAAAAAATTGGGGAACCCGTACAGTTAGATACCACTCATGTGGGTATGATGGGAGATAATAAAATTTATTCCCTGGTATTCAGCGAAGACAAAAAGAAGGTAATGGTATTTAAAGTGCAGCGCCGGGATGACCAATTTAATTTTGTAACACTTTTATACGACAATCAGTTTCAGCTCCAGCATAAAAGCAGGCTGAACGTAGATTACAACGACAGAGGCGATATTTATTCTGACTTTTTACTGGACAATGAGGGCAACCTGTTGTTTGCAGGTTCGGTAGATAAAGGAATCAGAAACGATCCCAAATCACTTTACCTGATTGTAAAAAATGCACAGCAGGATTCTTTCAGCAAAAAAAGATTTGATCTTAAAGAAGCTTACCTGGATGATGTAAAGATTAAAGTGGACAATGTAAATAAAAAATATTTGCTTAACACTTTTTATTATACCGAAAGACGCGGCAATATCGAAGGCCTCTTTACCGCTGTGTGGGATGTACAGGGCGACAGCAGTTATGTAAATACGTTTACAGCATTGAGCGACAGCCTGCGTAACATTGTAAAAGCTTCCGGCAATGGCAAGTTTGCTTTCAATGATTTTTTTATCAGGAATATTATATTAAAAAAAGACGGCAGCTACATTCTTACCGCAGAAGATTTTTCTTCTCAAACATCCGGCTTCAACAATGGATGGAACCGCTACGATTATCTATATAACTCTCCGGCCTTTAATAACTACTACGACTACTATTATTTTAACAATGGCTATGGTGGGTTTTACCGTCCCTTTGGATCGTTTGCCAACCAGAGTGTACGGTATTATTATGACAATGTGCTGGTGTTAAGCGTTAGTAATACCGGTGTGCCGGAGTGGGCAGAGGTAATTCATAAGCAACAGGTGTCTGATGACAATGATAACTATATGTCTTACGGGCTTTTTAATACAGGAGGCGGCGTTCATTTTTTATTCAACGATATTTCTAAACGGGATAAACTGTTGTCGGTAAATATTATTACACCTGATGGTAAGTCAAAAAGAAACCCCACCATAAAAACTTATGAAAGGGAATATGAGTTTATGCCAAGGTATTGCAAACAGGTAGGTGCAAGGCAGGTAATTATTCCCTGCACCTACCGCAGCCAGATATGTTTTGCAAAAATTGATTTCTAAAAAATTATGCAGTAGTTTTTTTAAGCCGCAATTATTGTACACATTTGCAAAAAATAAATAACTATTGTGACAGGCACTTTTAAAGCCAACAATCCCTACAATACTTTCCTGCTGCTGGTGTATGGTATAGTGCTGAAGCTGCCGCTCTTTCTGCAGGCTGCAGTTCCGGCAGTAAAACCTACTGACGGATTTTTATACAAGATATTACTTACACAACTTTCTTTTGCCGGTAGTAAACTGCCTGTCATTTATTCCATTATCAGCTTTTTATTGCTCTACACACAGGCTGTTACTTTCAACCAGCTTGCAAACGGGCAGCGGCTGATGCAGAAGCCAAATTATCTTACCGGCATGGCCTATTTGCTCATCACTTCGCTTTTTAGTGAATGGAATGTATTGAGTGCGCCACTTATTGTAAACAGTCTGCTGATATGGGTGTGGGCAAAAATGAGCAGCCTTAATAACAATCAGAAACCTGCAGCCACACTTTTTAATATTGGTATCACCATCGGCATAGCCACATTTTTTTATTTTCCATCCATAGCATTTGCTGCATTGATGATTGTAGGATTGATACTGATACGTCCCTTTCAATTGTCTGAATGGCTCACTGCATTGTTTGGGATTATTGCACCCTACTATTTTTTACTGGGATTTATGTTTTTAACTGATAAATGGAAAGGGTATAAGCTGCCCGCTGTTGCCATTAGTATTCCCCATTTTTATCAAACAGGCTGGGTGATTGCTGCCATAGGTATTGTATTATTTACAAGCGTGGTGGGGCTTTTTTTTATTCGCCAAAATATGCGCCGCCAGCTTGTACAGACCCGAAAAAGCTGGAACCTCGTTTTTCTGTATTTTTTAGTGGCCGTAACTGTGCCTTTTATAAATGCCTTCCGCAGTTTTGAATATTGGATATTGTGTGCAGTACCATTGTCAGCATTTGCAGGTGCGGCATTTTTATATCCGCAAAAAAAATGGTTTCCCAATGTGCTGCACTGGATGATGATAGCTTTTGTAATTGCATTTAGTTACTTTGCCAGATAAATAAAATTGAGTTGTACCTTGCAACTTGCTGTTTTTTAAATTTTATAAAAAGAATTATTATGAAGTTTGGTGTGGTAATTTTTCCGGGAAGTAATTGCGACAGAGATATGATAAACACGCTGAGAGATGAACTTAACCAGGAAGTAATTGAACTGTGGCACAAAGACAGTGACCTGTCCATGTTTTCCACCGACGATTGTATTGTACTGCCCGGTGGCTTTAGTTTTGGCGATTACCTCCGGTGTGGAGCCATCGCTACATTCAGCCCTATGATGCAGGCCGTAATTGAATTCGCCGGAAACGGCGGTAAAGTGTTGGGCATTTGCAACGGGTTTCAAATTTTATGCGAAAGCGGTTTGCTGCCCGGCATATTGCTGCGAAACAGCGGGCAGCAGTTTGTTTGTAAAAATGTATATATAAAAGAAGCGGCATCAGAAGGCGGCTGCGGATTAAAAATTCCGGTGGCTCATGGCGAAGGACGTTTTTTTGCTGATGATAAAACCCTTGAAGAACTTGAAATGCACCGGCAGATCATTTACCGCTATTGTGATGAACATGGCGCTGTTAACAATGCCGGAAATCCTAACGGTTCCACACACCATATTGCCGGAATCTGCAATAGACAAAGAAACGTATTTGGTATGATGCCTCACCCGGAACGTGCGTGCAGTACTGCTTTGGGTAATGAGGACGGAAAAAAAATATTTGCTCACCTGTTTCAGCTAAACTAATGTTAAAAGCAGGGGATGTCTATATGCCGACACTTCTTCAGGCATGCCATTGGTAACTTTGTATCAAACAAAAAAAATGAAGAAAATAATTTTTACTTTTTTATCTCTTGTTATTCTGTTTGTAGGAGTAAAGGCTCAGTTTGCAGATCCGGTACAGTGGGTATATTCAGCAAAAAAAATTGGGGACAAAACCTACGAAATTCATTTAACAGCGGTATTGCAAAATAACTGGCACCTGTATTCGCAAAAACAGCCGGCAGATGCCATCAATATTCCTACTGAAATATTATTTAAAAAAAATCCCCTTTTAAAATTTGACGGCGAGATAAAGGAGGTGGGTAAAATGCAATTGTTTAAAGACAGCAAATTAAAAATTTCTGCAAACCAGTATGCCAATAAAGTTGACTTTGTACAAAAGGTAAAATTAAAGTCAAATGTGAAGACTGCTGTACTCGGCAGTGTGGAATATCAAACCTGCGACGATAAAAAATGTCTCCCTCCCAGGAAAATTGATTTTACTGTTGCACTTAAATAATTTTTATCATCACAACATTCATAAGGTTCTTTATCAGAACCTTTTTTTATAAAGAGAAGGGAAACATGAAGAAATTTTTACTGATCTATTTTTTGGTGCTGCACTTATGTTCTTTTTCGCAGGATGCATCCAGTGTTCCAATTTTTAAATGGTCTGTAAAAGCCACCCGTATTGCTGATAAAAAATATGCGTTGATATTCTCCACTGCGGGTGTGCAGGGTACGCAGCTCTATGCACCTTCGCAGGATCTCGATGGTATTCCATCCGCAGAATTGATATTTAACGACAGTACTATTGTTATTGAAAGCTTTCAGTCTTCATCCGATGTAAAAAAAATTACTTCCAGCATTTTTGATAATAAGCAATTGCTGGTAAATGAAGGTGCAGCCGAATGGACAGCAGTGCTTGATTTTAAAAATGCCATACCTGCACAGCTTATTGGCAGGCTCGCTGTATTCTACAGCAGGGGAGAAGAATTTTCGCCAGACCTTCCTTATAGTTTTAATGCGCTGCTGGAAGGAGGTGTGTTATCCGGTATAAAAATTAAATCTGCTTCTATAGACATCAAAAATCCCGTAAACAATTGCGGGGATGAAGGCACGGGCAACAAGAGCATTGCCACCATTTTTTTACTGGGTTTTTTAGGCGGCTTGATTGCATTGCTTACGCCATGTGTATTTCCGATGATACCGGTAACGGTTACTTTTTTTACCAAGAAGGCGCAAAGCAAATCAAAAGGAATTACCAATGCAGTTTTCTACGGGCTGTTTATTTTTTTAATTTACGTGGCCATTACTATTCCCTTTCATCTCGCCAGTAAAACTATCAGCCCCGAAATTTTTAATAATATCTCCACCAATGTGTGGCTGAACCTGGTATTCTTTGCAGTGTTTGTATTGTTTGCATTATCGTTTTTTGGTTTGTTCGAAATAAATATACCTTCTTCATTGGCCAACAAGGCGGATTCAAAGTCGGGCTTTGGAAATTTGGCCGGTATATTTTTTATGGCGCTTACACTGGCAATCGTTTCTTTTTCCTGCACGGGTCCTATTCTGGGTACTTTGCTGGCTAACGTAGCAAACGAAGGCCCCTGGCCGCTTACAGCCGGTGCAGCAGGTTTTGGTATTGCACTTGGTTTACCCTTTGCATTGTTTGCACTGTTCCCCCACTGGCTGCAGTCGCTTCCAAAATCGGGTGGCTGGATGACGGATGTAAAAGTGGTGCTGGGTTTTATTGAGCTGGCATTGGCTGTAAAATTTTTGGCCAACGCAGACAATGTAGAACAATGGGGATTTTTAAAAAGAGAGGTGTTTGTAGCAGCATGGATAATCATTGCAGTGCTGATAGTTTTATATTTGAGCGGCATACTCCGGATGGCGCACAGTACTGCTGTAAAAAGTTTTTCTGTAGTACGCATTGGGTTTATAATTTTATTTACTGCGGCGGCATTGTACCTCATACCGGGTGTTACCAATACACGATGGGCCAGTCTTACATTAATGAGTGGTTTTCCGCCACCAGTGTCTTACAGCATTTACAGTCATCATGTATTAATGGCAGAAGGAAT
>JAYWIB010000747.1:0-6084 GCA_043789265.1 Chitinophagaceae bacterium | reverse complement strand
ATTTGGGCGGCGGCACTTTTGATATTTCCATTTTAAAAATCAGCAACGGTATTTTTGAAGTGCTTGCTACCAATGGCGATACCTACCTCGGCGGCGATGACATTGACAATGCCATCGTACAATATTGGCTGCAGCAAAATGGCGCAGATGCGGACGATTTAAAAAACAATAAAAGCTTTGCACAGGCCATCCGGTTAAAAGCAGAAGAAGCAAAAATATTTTTATCAGGTAATGATTTATTTAGCAGCGAACTCAATGGCGATATACTCACACTCAGCAAAGCACAACTGAATGCACTCATTCAGCCATTGATAGACAGAACAGTTACCTCCTGCGCAAATGCCTTAAAAGATGCAGGCCTTAAAGCAAAAGATATAAATGTGATAGTAATGGTGGGTGGAAGTACAAGAGTGCCACTGGTAAAGGAAAGCATTAGTAATTTTTTTGGTCGCCCTGTAAACGATACAGTAAATCCGGATGAAGTGGTGGCACTGGGTGCAGCCATCCAATCAGATATTTTAGCAGGCAACAACAAAGAATTTTTATTGCTGGACATTACACCGCTTTCCCTTGGAATAGAAACAATGGGCGGATTGATGGATGTATTGATTCCAAGAAATTCTAAAATTCCAAACAAGGCTGGCAGGCAGTACACCACTTACAAAGACGGGCAAAGCGGAATGAAGATATCTGTATATCAGGGCGAACGGGACATGGTGAAAGACAACAGGATGCTGGCAGAATTTAATTTAACCGGCATACCGGGCATGCCTGCTGGTATGCCTAAAGTGGAAGTAAATTTTCTAATAAATGCAGATGGCATACTGGTGGTAAATGCAAAGGAAATAAGAAGTGGTGTGGAGCAAAGCATACAGGTAAAACCGCAGTATGGTTTAACGGATGCAGACCTGGAAAAAATGCTGCTTGATTCTATTGCACATGCTAAAGATGACATTGCTGCAAGGGCATTGGTGGAAGCAAGAACAGAAGGAGAGCAACTGCTGGGTACCACCGAAAAATTTATTCAAAAAAATGCTGCTCTTTTAAGTAAGGAAGAAATGATGCACACTGCTGCAGCCATGCAGGCGCTGCAGCTTGCCATTACAATGGAAAATAAAAATTTGATTCATACAAAAGTGGAAGAACTCAACAATATTTCCCGGCCTTATGCAGAGCGTATTATGGATGAGGCGGTGGCAGGCGCTATGAAGGGACGATTGGTATAGTTGCCTGGAAAAAAAGGTTGCATTTCAAATTGTTAATCAGCCAGAGGCTTTAACCCTGTAAGCCGTTGAAAACGCTGACGGCGGTTGCACTTGGGTGCGACAATTTGAAATGCACCCGTAAAATATATGTAAAGCAAAAACATTTACTTTGTGCTGAATCTGCAAATAATATGGCTGCTGCAAAAATGGTAACCTTACTGATACCGGTTTATAACGAAGCAGCCGTGCTGCCGCAGTTGATTGAGCGGCTGCAAAAGCTTATAGCTAATGCTGAAAATTCCCTGAAAGTTTTACTGGTGGATGATGGAAGTACCGACGGTTCTTTTTCTGTTATCAATGATTTGGTTGCAGGCAATGAAAGTTATTCAGCTTTATTTTTATCAAGAAATTTTGGCCATCCCATTGCCATCACTGCAGGGCTTACCGAAATTGGCGGTTCAGCCGACGCTGTTTTTATCATTGATGGCGATTTGCAGGATCCCCCCGAACTGCTTCCATTATTCTTAAAAAAAATGGACGAAGGTTTTGATGTGGTATATGGAATAAGGAAAAAAAGAAAAGAAGGATTTTTTAAAAAGTGCAGCTATAAATTATATTACCGCCTGCTAAAAAATTTTTCAACGATTGCCATGCCACTGGATGCTGGTGATTTTTCTTTGATAAGCAAACGTGTAGTACAGCAGCTAAACCGTATGCCTGAAGAAAGCCGCTATGTACGGGGCATGCGCAGCTGGGTTGGTTTTAATCAGGCTGGCATTGAATATGAAAGGGATGCAAGGTACAGCGGCGAGCCAAAATATTCCATGCGCTCTTTATTCAAACTGGCTTTTAATGGTGTTTTTAATTTTAGCGAAATTCCTGTTCGCCTTATTGGTTTTGTTGGTTTTATTACTGTGCTGCTATCACTGTGCTACCTCGCAGTTACCATTTTTAAAAAATTTGTTTACGGTACTGTACCGGAAGGTTTTACAGCACTCATTTTTGCAATAGTATTATTCAGCGGTGTGCAACTGCTTTCTTTAGGCATCATCGGGGAGTATGTGCTGCGGATTTTTTTTCAGGTAAAACAGCGGCCGCTGTTTATCGTTAAATCAAAAATTGTAAACGGTAAGCCTGCTGATGAATAAAGATTATGTAGCGCAATACCGTCGGATAGAAACCACACACTGGTGGTTTTTGGTAAGGCAAAAAATTATTGCGCAGGCAATACAAAAATATATTGCTCCGGAAAACATTCCATTAAAAATTCTAAATGTTGGCGCTGCTTCCGGCTGGTCTTCCCAATGGCTTTCTGCATTTGGAAAAGTTGTTTCAGCAGAAAACGATCAGGTGTTTTTTGATTTCCTCTCTGCAGAAAAAATGGATGTTGTACATGCGTCCATTACCCGGTTGCCTTTTGGTGATAACAGCTTTGATGTTGTGTGTGCATTAGATGTGATAGAACATGTGCAGGATGATGTAAAAGCAATGAATGAATTGATGAGGGTATGTAAACCGGGAGGAAAAATTTGCATTACAGTGCCGTCCTGCAAGGCATTGTGGTCGGCGCATGATGAAGTAAACAATCATTTTCGCCGGTATAATAAAAGCGGATTGACCCGCCTGATTGATAGTAAAAGAGATGCAGTGCCTGTTTATACAACCTGCTTTAATACCATACTGTTTCCACTAATTTTTATTACAAGGAAAATAGAAAAATTGTTTCGCAAAAATGCTGCCCGTCAAAAATCTGATTTTGATTATTATAAAACAAGCCGCTGGATAAGTTACCTGCTGCAAAAAGTTTTTGGTATAGAAATTTTCCTCCTCAGGTTTATCAGGTTTCCCTTTGGTGTTTCCTTACTGGCGATTGCTGGAAAGCGAAAAGATGAGCGGTCTGGATAAAATAATAAGCACCGTTATTAAGCAAAAAAAGGAAACGTACCAGGCATATTTTATTAATGCAGGCTGATAATGAAATAATATTGAATGCCTGCCCTTTGGCACTTGTATGCACATGAATGTAATATTCGCTTTTTCAATGGCTGTTTCCTTGCCATCTATTGATGCTTTCCAGCCGGGGTAATAATTTTGCAGAAAAACCAGTACAGATGGTTCCGTGTTTTCCATCTGAAAAGAAAAACTGTTTGCTGAAATACCTGCCGGTACCACGCTTCCTTTTTTATTGGTAACCGAACCCTGTTTTATAAAACTGGAGGAGGAATCCAATATGGCGAAGGCATTGGTCGTAATACCAGTTGCGGGCATTTGAAAAATTAATGTATCAGCAAAATAAGCTAACGGATTTTTAAAAACTTTGTCTCTAATGGCTGATTCATAAAACTTGTCCTGCAGCGATAAATTGCCTGGCGTAATGTAATAATCGTTTCTTCCAATTCTTTTTTCAAAAGGGATTTTTGTTTTGCTCAGTCCCGGCGTATCGGCAGCATTAGCAGAATTTATTTCAATTGAAGTATTACCCGGCAGGGGAAATTTTTCAGGGTTTCTGTTTAGTAAGGTAATGACTGTGTTGTATTTTTTTGCACCGATAACAGTTACAGGCATGTTCAATTGTGTACTGATAAAAAAATCTGCCATACAAATCACCAACAATAACTGCATAACATTTTCTTTTTTTAATACCATGTAACACAGCAGCAATATCGCCAAAACGAAAGGCAGTTGAATCAGGTATCTTTCAATAAATGAAAATTGACCGAGTAAGTATTTGAAGTTTTGTGGAGCAAAAGAACCATTGGAAAATATTGTTAGCGAATGGTTGAAAATAATTACCAGTATAATGCTTAATGCAATGATGCCAACCGTTAAACCTGCATGTATTTTTTTTGTGATTGCCAATACATCTTTATTAACACCAACATTATTCATAGCAAACCCAGCCGCCATCAGCCAGCAAAAAATTCCGAAGAGCCGGAAGATTGCCGGATGCCTGAAACTGTTAAATAACGGCAATGCATAATAAGCCAGCTTATGTAATAAGAAATGACTGCCCAATGCCAATGCAAACATTGCCAACCCTGTAAAAAACAAAAATTGTACAGTTTTAATGCGCCTGATACTTTTATTTAAAATGGCTGTCAGAAAAAAAAGTAAAGGAATAATACCCATATAAGAATTACGCATTAAGGGATCAGTGTTTAACCATCCGGCACTTGCCGTGGTACTGAAAGGGCTGACAAACGAAATCAATGATTGTGGCACCAAAGAATTTTGTTGCACAAACTCAAGCGCCTGTTTTTTGCCGCGGCCTATAAAGGCCAGATGCTGTGCAAATGATAGAATAGCCGGAAGGCTCAGCAATACAAATGTGCCCGCCATCAGCGCAATGGGCAGTGCATTAATTTTAGCAAATGAGTATTTCTGTTTGGCTGTGAAAAATACAAAAAGAAAAAAGGCTATTAATAAATAAGCGGTAATTATAAATAACGCAGGGTATGAGCCTGTGAATAAAAGGTATAAAAATAAGCCGGTAGCCAATGCATCCTTTACCCGCTGGCTTGCCAATAGCCGTTTAAAAAAAAGAAATATCCAGGGCAGGTAGCAGGCTGCTGCAATGCATACAAAAAACTGTACACTGTCAATCATAAACCCACTGTATTGCCAGGCAAGGGCAGCAATCAGTGCGGTATATTTATTAAACCCAAAACTTTTGCCAAGGTAATAAAGGCCAACACCCGCAAATGAAAAATAAAACAACAATTCAAGATGAAATCCGTAAAGAGAATAATTTGTCAGCAGGCTGAATATCCAGATAACGGGACTCCATGCACCGCTTTGCATATCTGCATGTAGCGGGTAACCCATGTTGATATAGGGAGTCCACAAGGGCAATTCATAATTATGCAGTGCATCACTGATAAGTGTCCTTACCGGGTAATAATAAGTAAGGGCATCGTTCTTTAAAGTAAAAATTTTCAAACTGACCGGCCAGAAAACAATACAGGTGAACAGCGGAAAAAAAACAAAAGGATTGGTAAGTATTTTTTTGAACATGCCACCGGGTGGTTTATTTATTTTTTCTGCTGTAAAAGATAAAAGCAGCCATCATTTATTTGTATTGCACTAAAACGCCACAGGTTTATTAGCAACAGTTATTGCTGCAGCACCAAAATGTATTTTTTTATTGAACAGCAACCCTGTCTTTTTTGTAGAAACTTGCACTCAATAAAAATACAGTATTCCATAAAATATGAGTGAAAGAACTTTTACTGACTTTGAAGAATTGCAGAAGGTTACCGGCATATTCATTCGGCAAATGTAAAATCCACAGCCGATAGTTTATTGCGTCAAACAATTAAAATTTTCATTATTGGAAAGTTCTTGAAATATTGATTCAATTATGGCGGTAAGGCAACCCTGTTTTTTTATGCAAATAATTGTGTGGGTTAATTATTTATGACTGGTTGATTCTTTTAGTTCCAAAAACCTATTTACATATTTTCCAATCATATCAAATTCAATATTCACCTCTGACAACTGCTTCAAGTGCTTCATATTGGTATGTTCGTATGTATAAGGAATAATGGCAACGGTAAATAAATCTTTTGATACATTAAATATGGTAAGGCTGATTCCGTTGAGCGTAATAGAACCTTTTTCAATAATGAGCGCTGCAAAATTTTCGTTTATCCGGAAAGTATATTCCCAACTGCCTGCTTTTTCATCAACATGTAAGCAGGTAGCTGTTGAATCCACATGGCCCTGCACTATATGCCCATCGAGCCTCCCATTCATTTGCATGCACCTCTCAATGTTGACTATGCTGTCTTTTTTCCAGCTATGCAAGTTGGTTTTCAACAGCGTTTCTTCAATTGCGGTAATGCGGTGATGGCCATTTATTACTTCCTCTACAGTAAGG
>JAYWIB010000746.1:0-6085 GCA_043789265.1 Chitinophagaceae bacterium | reverse complement strand
AAAATATCCGGATTGCCAAACAAAGCCTGCGCCAGCAACACCCTTACTTTTACATTTGCCGGAATGTCCTTCATTGATTGCTGGTGCATTTCTTCCTTTACCCCCACTTCGTTCAGCAACTGAGCGGCATCACTTTCTGCAGTATAGCCACCCATTTCGCCAAATTCATGCTCCAGTTCTCCTGCTTTCATTCCATCTGCTTCACTAAAATCTTCCTTTAAATAGATGGCATCTTTTTCCTGCATCAAATCCCACATTTTTTTGTGGCCCATCAATACCGTATGCAGTACGCTTACATCATCAAACTCAAAATGATCCTGTCGCAGCATGGCCAGGCGCTCACCCGGAGAAATGGTGACGGTACCTTTATTCGGTTCAATTTCGCCACTGAGTATTTTTATAAATGTGGATTTGCCTGCACCATTGGCGCCTATTACGCCATAGCAGTTTCCTTTTGTAAAACTGATGTTTACTTCGTCGAAGAGTACCCGTTTGCCATAGGCCAGGGTTACATTATTTGCACTTATCATAATTTTTTAAACGGGCGCAAAGATATGCAGCCACGTGCAAATAAGGAAGTAAATAAAACGGCAGTGAAAAATTGTTTAAGAGGGAGTTGCAGAAAGGCTTTTCATTTTTAATCAATTACAAAAGTAATTGGCTGCCTGCGGTAGGCATTTACGGCACGGCCATTTTGCATTGCAGGTTCCCATTTGGGGCCTTTTTTTATTATCCGGATAACTTCCTGCTCCATCCCATATCCATAATTGGTTTCAGCTTCAATGGCACTGATAATGCCGCTCTTACTTACAATAAACTTTACTATTACAGTATACCTTCCCCGCCGTGCACCGTTTTTTACCGGAACGTCTGCCTTAAGATTTGCCTGCAGGTAACTAATCCATTTATTTACACCACCAGGAAAACTTGCTTCCTGCTCCGTTTTGATAAAAACTTTTTCCGCATCACTGCCAGATGAATAGGCAATGCTGTCAGCAGCATGCGTACTGTCTGCTACTGATGCAGACTGTGCTGTTGTTTTCAATGAAAAAAATAATACAGCAGCGATGGTAAAAAAGAAATATTTCATAAACATAATTATTACTCAATGATAAGCTGGAATTTGAAGCCTGCCAAAAACAATAATCATGGTTAGTATAAAATATTTGATTATCAACCGAAGCCGTAAATGATATGGTCTGCTGCTGTCAGCCATTTAATATTTTAACGCTTTAAAAACAATTCGCCAAACAAATATTGCCTATTATGTAAAAGGTTTGCATACGTAGATTATATTTTAAATCTTTACAAAAAAAAATTATGAGAAATGCATTACCAATACTGCTAAGTCTTTTTTTATTTACTGCCTGCCGCAACATAAGCGGAAGCGGAAATATAGTTACTGAAAAAAGAAACACCGGAAACTTTACAGGCATAGATGCCGGCGGGGCTTATGATGTGGAATTAAAAGCTGGCCCGGAGGCAAAAGTAGAAGTGGAGGCAGACGACAACATTCAGCAATACATAGAAACAAATGTAAGTGGAGATGTACTGGAAATAAGCACCCGTGGAAGATCCAATTTTAGAAACAGCCATATCAAAATTTTTGTAACAGCCTCAGAAATAAAATTATTAAAGGTTTCGGGCGCTGCGTCCATCAACGCTGTTACCACCATAAAGGCTCCGGATAAAATCAGGCTGGAAGCATCTGGTGCAGCACACATTAATGTAATGATAGATGCGCCCACTATAAGCAGCCATGCCAGCGGAGCCGCCAACATTGAAATAAGTGGCCGAACCCGCAATCACAACACACACGCCAGCGGCAGTGCAGACATTAGAGCGTATCAATTATTGTCGGAAAATACTGAGGCCGAAGCATCCGGTGCAGCCAATATTAAAGTACATGCAAGTGTGCTACTGGATGCAACTGCAAGCGGCGCTGCGGATATTTCTTACAAAGGCGGCGCTGTGGTTAAAGAACATGTAAGCGGTGCTGCAAGTATTAAAAAACAGGAATAGGGTCACGCCCAATCAATCTTTTCTTTTAAGTAAACTGATGTATGTAGGGAAGTGATCGCTGTAGCCGTAATTATAGGTGGTGCCATCCCAGGTTCTTTTGGCATAGCCACGGAATTTTCCTGTTTTTTGCACCATAAACTCTTTATTAAAAATATTGGCCCGGTAATAAAACAGACCGGGCTGTGTTTTATCCAGCCAGCTTTTAGAAATAATAATCTGGTCAAATAATCCCCACGCATCCTGGTAGGCAAGGGTGCCAATGCCATTTTTATAAAAGCTAACCCATGGGTTGTACAGCCCTCCATCTGCCACATCTGTCTGTGTGCCTTTAGCATTCAATACCTGGGCCACACTTGGGCTGGTGGGGTCATCATTTAAATCACCCATTATAATTATTTTGGTATGTGTATCAATGGCTATTAATGAATCTACCTTTATTTTACAAACCCTTGCAGCAGCAGCTCTGGCAGGTATGGAGCGCTCTTCGCCTCCGCTCCGGGACGGCCAGTGGTTTACAAAAACATGTACCGTATCTCCCAGCAATTCGCCTTTTACATACAGCACATCACGGGTTAAAAAAGATTCTTTGGAGCCACCGGGCAATTTTACAAACAGCGGTGCGCTGCTTATTACCTTAAAATATTTGGGATTGTACAACAGGCCCACATCTACCCCTCTTTTATCCGGTGAATCATAATGTTCAAATCTATATTTGCGGTCTTTAATTATCTTTTCATTTACAAGGTCAGTCAGAACGGTATCATTTTCTATTTCAGCTACTCCCAGCAGAGCCATGCCGTCGGGGGTTACATCAGTACCCATTTGTGCAATTACAGAGGCCAGCCTGCCCAGCTTATCAAAATATACCTGTGTATTGTAATGACGCTGGCTTTGAGGCAAAAATTCTTCATCATCTACAGCTGGATTGTTGGTAGTATCATACAAGTTTTCCAGGTTATAAAACCCTACCATTACGGGAAGAAAATTGTGTTTTTTTGAAACATCCTGTGCTGTGGACTGCACAATAAGTAAAAGAACGCAGCAGGCTGTGGTAATTATTTTTTTCATATAGAATGTGGCCAAAGATATTGAAATTGATATTATGATTGGGTTAAAAAAACATTATCTGCAGTTTAAGGTATTTTTTTTTGCTAAATATTCAGACAGTAACCTTAGCTTTGCGACCTCCAAACTAAATTTACTTATGGTGAAAATAACGAACAAAAGGTTGCTTACAGTTATACTAATTTGTGGTATAAGCTGCACCGCCGCCGCACAAACTCCTGACGAAAGGGAAGCAGCAGCACAAAAACGGGCAGATACAAGTATAGTGGATGAAGCCAAAGAAGGCATACTCGACAATATCCCCGTGGTTTCATTAGATGAAAATGACAACCAGGATGGCAGTGCACAAAATGTTTCTTCTCAGTTAAATGCAGGCCGTGATCCTTACTTTAGCGGTGCTTCTTTCCACTTTAATGCGGTACGATTTCGTTTCAGGGGATATGACGCTGATGCATTTGGTACATTAATGAACGGTATACCCATGGAAAACTTAGACAATGGATTTACGCCGTTTGGTTTATGGGGTGGATTAAATGATGTGCTGCGAAACAGGGATGCTATACTGGGCCTGCGTGCCACACCTTATGCCTTTGGAGATTTTGGCGGTGTTACTTCTTTCGACACCAGGGCTAGCAGGCAAAGAAAACAAACAAGTGTTAACTACGCTTTATCTAACCGTACATACGATAGCCGCCTGATGGTTACACACTCCACCGGACTCAACAGCAAAGGATGGGCATTTACCCTTTCCGGCTCCCGTCGCTGGGCCAGCGAAGGTTTTGCAGAGGGCACTTATTATGATGGATGGTCTGGCTTTGCTGGTGTTGATAAAAGAATCAACAGCCGTCACCTGCTTTCGCTGGTGGCCATGCTTGCCTCTACCGAAAATGGAAGACAGGGTGCAAGTGTGGATGAAATACAGCAGATAACAGAAAATAAATTTTACAACCCCTACTGGGGATACCAGGCGGGCAAAAAAAGAAATGTAAGTGTGGCTAAAGTAAACCAGCCAATTTTTATACTTACACACGACTGGAAAATAAATGATAAAATGAACCTTACCACTGCAGCAGGATATATTTTTGGCAACAGAAGTGTGAGTGGGTTCGACTGGTACCGGGCGCCTGATCCCCGGCCAGATTATTACCGCTACCTGCCCAGCAATTTTGATGATCCCAATCAGCAGGCCCGGGTTTATTTATCTTTTTTAAACAATGTAAATCAGCGGCAGATAAACTGGGATGATATTTACAACATCAATTACATCAGCAGAGAAACTGTTACCAATGCAAACGGCGTTGCAGGCAATACCGTTACCGGCAACCGCTCCAGGTATGTAGTGGAAAACAGGAATGTATATACCAACCGCTTTAATTTTAATACAGTGTTGAATGCTTCGCTTAATGAGCATGTGGATGTTACCAGCGGCGCATCTTATCAATATCAAAAAAACCATTATTATAAAGACATTGAAGATTTGCTGGGTGGCAGTTTTTACCTGGATTTAAATCAGTTTGCAGAAAGAGATTTCAGAAGCAATCTTTCTGCTGCACAAAACAACCTGGATATGCCCAACAGAATTTTAAGAAAGGGAGACAGGTTTGGGTACAATTATGACATTGATATTCACAAGGCGGCTGCGTGGGTACAAGGCAACTTTAAATTCAGAAAGATTGACTTTTTTATGGCTGCTGAACAATCTTATACAAGTTTTTTCCGTACCGGAAATGTAAGAGTGGGCCTGTTCCCCAACAATTCGTTTGGCAAAGCAACAACACAAAATTTTTATAATTACGCTTTTAAAGGAGGCATTACTTATAAGCTGGATGGACGCAACTACTTTTATGCCAACGGAGCTTATTTAACAAGGGCGCCGTTTTTCGACAATGTTTATATTTCGCCCCGTACCCGGAACGATGTGCAGGATGATATAAAAAATGAAAGAATAACCACTGCCGAGGCAGGCTATGTACTGAATGCCCCCAAGGTAAAATTGAGGCTTACAGGTTTTTATACCCGTATGCAAAACCAGATGAACGTGCTGACTTTTTATGACGAAACCGTATTAAACTTTGCAAATTATGCTTTAAACAATATAGGCAGGCAGCATTTTGGAGCAGAGTTTGGAGCCGATATTAAATTAGGACAGGGATTTAGTTTTAATGCGGCAGCCAACGTTGCAAGATACTATTACAATACACGCCAAAACTTTTCATCTACTGTAGATAATACCGCTGCAAAAGTGCTGGAAGACGTAACGGTATATTCGGAAAATTTCAGGGTGGGTACGCCGCAGGAAGCCTATACAGCAGGGTTTGAATACAGGTCGCCTAAGTTTTGGTTTGTAAATTTTAACGTAAATTATTTTGACCAGATGTGGCTTGATTTTAATCCGGTAAGACGCACCACTGCTGCCGTAGAAGGCCTCGATGATAAAAGCACCAATTACAGGGATATAGTGGGTCAAACAAAGTTTGATGCACAATATACTGTTGATGTATTTGCAGGCTATTCCTGGAAAGCCAACCGGGTATTTAAATCTCTAAAGAAAAATACTTTTATTGTATTAAATGCCGGAGTAAATAATCTGCTGAACAATAAAAATATTGTAAGCGGCGGCTTCGAACAGCTTCGCTTTGATTTTAGAGACAGAGACATCAATAAATTTCCACCCCGTAAATTTTATGCTTTCGGACTTACATTTTTTGCAAGCCTGGGCTTAAGGTTTTAATTTAATTACCACAAAAAAATAAACTATGCATACTTTTTTTAAAAATTCATTTAAGGCCGTGCTGCTTACTGCATCTATTGGCGTTTTAAATACTTCATGTAATAAAACATTTGATAAGCCACCGGTATACGCACCTCCCACAGTACAGGCAAATACAACCATCAGGCAACTGAAAGCGAAATATACAATTGCCCGTGATAAAGCCGTAATGATAAAAGACGACCTTACCATTGCAGGTGTAATTGTTGCAGACGATCAAAGCGGAAA
>JAYWIB010000745.1:0-6088 GCA_043789265.1 Chitinophagaceae bacterium | reverse complement strand
AATATTAGAGGAGTGTTTGCCGGCGGTGATGCAGTGAATGGGGGTAAAGAAGTAGTGGATGCGGTGCAGGCAGGTAAAGATGGTGCAAACGGGATTATACATTATTTTGGTTTAAACAAATGATACAGGAAAATAAATACAAAATGCGTAGAAATGTGGTAACCTCTTCTTCATTTGCAGAGGCAGATGACCATGTAACTTATTGGGAAGACAAAACACCGATGGAACGATTGCAGGCTGCATGTTTTATAATTAACAATCTGTATAATGTAACAGCCGCAACAAAAATAAGAAAGGATATAATGACTGTAAGAAAACATTTGTAATGGCTAATTTATTTAATGACGATTATATCGATTTTTTAGAAGCCTGTTCCAGCAATAAAGTGGAGTATTTATTGGTAGGCGGTTATGCAGTAATTCTGCATGGGTATATCAGGAGTACTGCTGATATGGATATCTGGGTAAATAAAACAGCCGCAAATTATGTGCAACTCTCAATAGCTTATAAAGAATTTGGGACTCCCATTTTTTCTGAAGAAGATTTTTTAGGCGATAAATACGATGTGTGGGGTATTGGTGTTGAACCTAATAAAATTGAAATAATGAATGAAGTAAAAGGTCTTGAGTTTTATGAATGTTTACAGTGGTGCAAAAAAATGGAAGTTAAAAATTTTGAAGTGCCTTATATTCATTTAAAACATTTATTGCAGGCAAAGGAAGCCGCTGGCAGGTTTAAAGACAAAGCAGATATCGAGGCACTGACAAAAAATAAAGGCACTAAAGATGAATACTGATTGCTCAAAACTTTAAACTATTAAACTTTAAACTTTTTAAACGGTTTTTTATGGCAGATATATCCTGTAATTTCCTCGGCATCAAATCTCCCAATCCATTCTGGCTGGCAAGTGCGCCGCCTACAGATAAAAAATACAATGTTATCCGTGCTTACGAAGCAGGCTGGGGCGGCGTTGTATGGAAAACACTGGGCAGTCAGGTTAAAAATGTTTCTTCCCGTTATTCAGCAGTAAATTTTAATGGAACAAGAGTAATGGGTTTCAACAATATTGAACTCATCAGCGACCGGCCATTGGAAATTAACCTGAAAGAAATCACCGAATGTGTGAAACTGTTTCCCGACAGGGCAATGATTGTTTCATTGATGGCAGACAATAACAGGGAGAGCTGGCATGAACTAATTAAAAAATGTGAAGATGCCGGTGCGATGGGTTTTGAATTAAATTTTGGTTGTCCGCATGGTATGACAGAGCGTGGTATGGGTGCAGCCGTTGGCCAGGATCCACACATTGCAAAAATGGTGGTGGAGTGGGTGATGGAAAAAGCAACGATACCCGTTATTACAAAACTTACACCCAATGTTCACTCTGTAGTTCCAACAGGCAAGGCTGTGGTGGAAGCGGGCACCAATGCATTATCTCTTATTAATACTATTCAGTCTGTAACAGGTGTTGACCTCGATACATTTGTACCCAACCCTTATGTAGATGGCAAGAGTGTGTATGGAGGCTATTGCGGCCCGGCTGTAAAACCCATTGCTTTAAAATTTCTCACTTCCATTGCTCAAAATGCCGTTACAAAAAAAGTTCCTGTATCAGGCATTGGAGGCATCAGCACATGGAGTGATGCAGTAGAGTTTATGTTGCTGGGTTCCACCAGTGTACAGGTATGTACAGCCGCTATGAAACATGGTTTCAGAATTGTAGAAGATATGAATGAGGGATTGAATAACTGGATGGATGAAAAAGGTTTTGCAACCATTTATGATTTTATTGGTAAGTCAGTTGATAAGATAACTCATTGGGAAGACCTTGATATCAACTATCATCATATTGCAAAAATCAACCAGGATAAATGTATTCACTGCGGCTTATGCTATATTGCTTGTGAAGATACTTCTCACCAATCTATTAATTTAGAATACGGCAAGCCTTATAACAAATACACAATTAAAGAAGAAGAATGTGTTGGTTGCAACCTCTGCCAGCTTATGTGTCCCGTTACAGATTGCATCACTATGGAAGAACATCGTGTGGCGCCTGAATACGTAAACTGGAAAATGTGGCAGGAGCAGGGGTTGCCTTTAAACGATCATTAATTGCTTACCTTATTCTACTGTTACACTTTTTGCAAGGTTTCTTGGCTTATCTACATCCACACCTTTGGCAATGCCCACATAATAAGAAAGTAACTGCAGCGGAATGCAACTCAATAAAGGCGCCATCACTTCATCGGCAGGCGGCACATAAAAAACATCATCGGCAAGGCCGGGAATAATTTCATCTCCTTCAGTAATGATGGCAATTACTTTTCCTCTGCGTGCTTTTATCTCCTGAATATTACTTACAATTTTTTCGTGGTAGCTGTCTTTTGTTGCTACAAAAATTACGGGCAATGTTTCTGTTACCAGCGCTATGGGGCCATGCTTCATTTCTGCAGCGGGGTATCCTTCTGCATGTATGTAAGATATTTCTTTAAGCTTTAATGCACCTTCAAGGGCAATCGGAAAATTGTATCCACGGCCAAGAAACAATGCATCTGCAGCGTCTTTATATTTCAGTGCGATGGCTTTAACAGCATCTGCATTTTTTAGCAGTGCGGCTGCCTTTTCAGGAATGGCTTCCAATTCAAATAAAAGTTTACTGTAGTATTCTTCAGAGATGCTGTTTTTTTCTTTTGCAATTTTAAGCGCCATCATCGCCAGCACGGCCAACTGTCCGGTAAAAGCCTTTGTGCTGGCCACACCAATCTCAGGCCCTGCATGTGTATAAGCGCCACCATGGCTCATCCTGGCAATAGAGGAACCTACAGCATTTACAATACCAAAGATGATTGCTCCCTGTTCTTTAGCATTCTCAAGCGCTACCAATGTGTCGGCCGTTTCACCACTTTGTGAGATGGCGATTATCACATCGCCTTTGTTTATAATTGGATTGCGGTAGCGAAATTCAGATGCATATTCCACTTCTACAGGAATGCGGCAAAGTTCTTCAATGATATACTCTGCTACCAGCCCCGCATGCCAACTGGTGCCGCACGCCACTATTACAATACGGGATGCATTTTTAAATGCTTCTATATTATCCTGTACACCGCTCATTGTAATGGTACCTGCTGTTGCGTCTAAGCGGCCCCGTAAGCAATCGTGTATGGTATTGGGCTGCTCAAATATTTCTTTCAGCATAAAATGATCGTAACCTCCTTTTTCAATAGCTGCCAGTTCCATATCCAGCTTGGTAACAAAAGGAGTAATTTTTTCATTGCCCAGATTTTTTAATATCAACTCCCCGGGTTTTACAATGGCCAGTTCAAAATCATTTACATACACCACCTGCTTAGTATATTCCAGCATGGGCGATGCATCGCTGCCTAAAAAATGCTCTCCCTTGCCCACACCAATTACCAACGGACTTCCTTTGCGTGCCGCAATAATAGTTGCAGGATCTTCCTGGTCAATCAATAAAATACAATAGGCTCCTGTTATTCTTTTAAGCGCTACCCTTACTGCTTCTTCCAGGTTGCATTCGTTATTTTTTTTGATGTCCTCAATAAAATTTAGCAGCACTTCTGAATCAGTATCGCTGGTAAAATTGTAGCCTTTATTTAAAAGTTCTTTTTTTATCTGGGCATAATTTTCAATAATTCCATTGTGTATCATCGCCAGCTTACCACTTGCAGATGTATGGGGATGTGCATTGCGGTCATTCGGTTCGCCATGTGTGGCCCAGCGTGTGTGGCCAATACCGATGTGGGAATGAAGATCTTTGCCTGCAATAAAATCTTCGAGATCGGACACACGGCCTTTTTTCTTGTACACTTTAAGACCGCCATTCAGCAGCGCCACACCTGTACTGTCGTAGCCCCTGTATTCAAGCCTTTTCAATCCTTTAATTATAATCGGGTAAGCTTCTCTCGGCCCTGTGTATCCTACTATTCCGCACATAATAATTTTTATTTAAACTTAAAATTGATATTGTTCCTGCATTGTGGGTAAAGGTTTACCTGAGGTACGAAACATAATGACTGTTGTGCACATATTGGCAAAGTAACGAAAAATGTCACTGTATTTACAATAGCAAGGAAAGGTATAAATCAACGCAGACGGGATTTGAAAAAAGTCTGACTATTTAAAAAAAATATCCAGCTTTATTTTGTCTATTACTTCATGCGTAACTTTTTCGCCGGGATGATCTTCTTTGTATTTTTTTATCATCTGCTCCATCTTTTCCAGCTTCATATTATAATCCTCACTTTGTTCATCTTCAGGAATAATCTTATGCACCCAGCGGGCGTATTGTTTTTTTATTTTAAAAATAACGGCACCGGTAACAAAGCAAATAAAAAAAAGTGTTACATAATCTCTTACGCCAAAGCCATAAGTATACCAATACCAGCAGCAAAAAAATAAGGGAATGGGAAAAAAAAGCCATTGATTAAACTGTACAATCAACAGCCCTGCGTAGTAAAAAAGTATGCCGAACAATCCATACCAGTTACCAGTTTTTAATGATAAAAAAGGAATTACAATCAGGGGAATAAGTATATAAAGAAGAAAAAAAGAAACAAGCCTTGATTTCATAATGCATAATGTTTTCATACAGCCTTTGCTGCGGAATGTATTGCTGGAGCAAAGGGTTTTTTAAAAAAGCAAAAATACTTATTTAACAGAAGCACACAAGCAATTTACTTTGTGCAGCGCTCATTGATAAATTAGTTGTTGCTTACCGCATCAGATACATCTTACCATAGCCCGCTTTAAAAAATTTATCTGTATTGTCTGTTTCCGATTTGTATTTATCCAGCGATTTACCATTCAGGTTGGTAATTACTCTGTAGAGGTATACGCCATTGGCAAGCTTTTGCCCATAGGTATCTGTACCATCCCATTTGTACTCTGTAATGTTTCTTCCAATGTGTATGTCGCCCAATTCAGTTTTGGTTATTTCTTTCACTACCTTGCCCGTAATGGTTAAAATTTGTATGCGTAAATTTTGCGGTATTTCCGCACCCGTTACAGTAAATACAAACGCAGTGGAGGTGGTAAATGGATTGGGGTAATTAAGCAGGTTGCTTATCATTGGTTTATTAATAACTGTAAAGGATACTTTGTATTCCAGGTTGCCTGCTTTGTTGCCTGCAATATCTTTTCCGGATATAATCAATTCATACTCGCCGTCTTCTGTAAAGTGCGGCTGAAAGTCAATGCTGGCGCTGTTTTCACCCGCAGATAAATCTGCCGGTATAAATTGCATGTTTTCACCAAAGTAAAAATTATTGGTAGTGCCGTCAGGATATACCACCCGTACTTTCATAAGCGATGTATCATTTACTGCGGCAAAGCGGCTTTCATCTTTCAGCTTAATAAGTATATGCGGTTTGGCTGCTACAATGTCCCTGTTTAAAATATGCACCCCGTCAAATGTTACATCCAGCAAAGGATTTGTTTTATCCGCCTTTACAAAAAAATCTTTAAAAATAAAATTGTTGCTAAGGTATTGCTCCGGCTGATCATTGTCAGGATTTATCATCACATTCAATGTGTTCAGGCCGGGATAATTTTTTGTATCCAGCATATAACTTACTATCACTGTATCACCCGATACAAGGGCTTTTTGCCGGGGCAGATAAATGGTTTGGGAAACATTGTTGCTGTTAGTAATTATAAATTTTACTTTCAGGCTGTCAAAATCAATGGCACTGATATTTTTAAATGCAAGCGCAAAATCAATTTTTTCTCCCTGCTCCACCGTGTCCTTCATTCTGAATAAAATGTTTGGCGCCACTGCTCCTTCCGGAATAAAACCGGCATTGATACGCCAGTAATTTAGTTGCAGGGGTGTGGCATACAAACTGTCAGCATTCAGCATTTTCAGTTTTATGTAAGGATAAATTTTTGCATCAATAAACGCCAGCGTGGTATCTGTGGCCGGAGCTACATCGGCCATCAGTTGCTGTGTGCCATCTGCTTTTATGCCATATACCTTTATGATGGCTGAGTCACCGGCTTTTTTATCCAGTGTAGTGCCTTTCCAATGCAGGGAATCCCAGCTTTTTGCAGGGCCAAAGGCAGG
>JAYWIB010000744.1:0-6107 GCA_043789265.1 Chitinophagaceae bacterium | reverse complement strand
TTTCATCCTGCGTAAGCAACTGCAACGTATTTTTTTTTGGAGAACGGATGAAGATGCCTTCGGTAAGAAATAAACGGAATAAAATAAACAGGACAAATGCAATGGCGAGTATCCAAAAAATGATATTGGTAACTGGTGCATTCAGGAATTTTTCGAACCAGGATAAGCGCCCCGGTTTACTGCTGATTTGCTCATTTGCCTGCAGCTTTTTTAAAATACTGTCCAGGTTTTTTGTGTAAGTAAAAGCCTTTTCATTTTTAATTTTTTCAACAGAATCTGCTGCAATAAACAATCCATTCGATGTAAGTGCAGTATCTGTAAAAGTATTGTACACAGCAGTATCTTCTTCATCATCAAAACTATCTTCATTGCTGTCATCAAATAAAATGGATGAATCCTGGTAAATATATGGCTGTGCAGTTTGCGCTGCACTGCATGCCGGGTACAGCAGGGCAATAAGAAAGAAAATAAAACAGTGGATCATTTTCATGTACAGCGGTTCATAGTTGTTTTAATGCAGCATCCCCAAATTTTTTATGCAGGCGGAGGGGGTGAATTACAAAATACCAGGTTATAAAAGTCAATGAAAGCAACAAAATAAGCACACTTACCCAAACGGGCAGGCCTGTATTAATTTCTTTATCAAATGTATTGCCGGCAAGATGGGTGATGTAGCTCTCAAAAAAAGCAGCCAGTATAAAAACAGGTACCAGCACAAGCATTATTTTCAGTGCATCTTTTATGCCCCTTTTAAAAGAATGCATCCGGCTGTATGTGCCGGGAAATAATATGCTGCCGGCAATGATAAAACCTGCTGAAGAGGCAATTACCAATGCCAGTATTTCCAGCGTACCATGCACCCAAATAACGAGTACAGATTTTAATCCTATGCCCTTTGCAAAAAACATATACTGAAAGCAACCCAGCATCAATCCATTTTTCCACATAGATACGATGGTGCCATAGCCGATGAGCAAACCACCCATTGCCATAAGAAATGCCACCGCTGTATTGTTTACCGCAATGCGTACAAACATGGAGAAAGGATTGTCATCTTTATATACGCCAAAGGGATCTCCTTTTGCAATGTTTTCCTCCGTCGTATCTACATAGGCATCGCCCAAAACACCACGGATAAATGTTTCATCTTTTACCGAAGAAAAAACACCAATGGAAACAAACAATACAAACACAACAAAGGTGAACAGCAGTATGCGGTGGTATTTTTTAAAAAGCAGTGGCAGTTCAAACTTCCAGAAGGTAAATACACGGCTGTATTTTTCTTTTCGTGTTTTATAAATGTCCAGGTATACGGCAGCGGCTATTCCATTAATCCACCTGGTAACTTTACTGTGCGGATAAAAAGTTTTGGCATAAGAAAGATCGTCAACCAGTGTAATAAACCGTTCGGCAGTTTCATCAGGGTCATCTGTTTTGGTTTGCTGGTAGCTGTTCCATTTGTCCACATTTTTTTTTATAAACATTCCTTCACGCATGTGATAAAAATAAGGATTTAATGAATTATAATACCGCACTTTTTTTTAAATACGAATTCATCGTACATTGTATTACTGCTTTTAAAAAAATGAATAATAAAACATGGCACTCATTCAAATAGCCACACCTTTTAATATTGATATAGAGTTTGAACTGGCAGCTTTTCATAAAAGGCTGCTTGCTTATCTGATAGATTTTATACTGATGTTTTTATACCTCAGCAGCATGCGTGCGCTGCTGCTAAAGGGGCTTGAAGTGGGTGAAAGCGGCATGGGGTTTTCCATCCTGATTATGCTGCTGCCACCATTGTTTTATACTTTATTGACGGAGCTGCTTATGAACGGGCAAACAGTGGGAAAAAAATTAATGAATATAAAAGTAGTGAGCCTTGATGGCGGCGAACCCACGCTGGGTCAGTATATGCTGCGGTGGTTTATGCGGTTTTATGAATGGGGTGGCTTTATTGTGTTTACGCTATTTTGGGGCAACGGTATTGGAGGCCTGTTTTTTTTCGGCATGGGTGGTATTGCCTCCATTGTTATCATGGCCTTAACGGCAAAAAGTCAGCGGCTGGGAGATTTGGTAGCTGGTACAGTGGTAGTTAATACAGAATCGAAACTTACCGTGGACGACACCATTTTTATGCATGTAAACCAGCAGCATTACCAACCTGCTTTTCCGGAAGTGATGAAGCTGAGCGACCGGGATATTAACACCATTAAGAGTGTGATACAGCAGGCAAAAAAAACAAATCGATATGATATGTGTAATAAGGTGGCGGTAAGGGTGCAGGAAGTATTGAAAGTATCTGCTGACATGTATGCCATTGATTTTCTTGAAAAACTAATGGAAGACTACAATTATCTTTCTGCTTTTTTTTCGGAGCCGGTAAGTGTTAAAGCATAAAACATCTTACAAGCTATGATGGTTATTGTTTGATAAAAATTGTAACTTTTAATTTTTATTTTTTAAACATTGCAACCCATTTTTTGATTTAACTTAAACAAATGAGCAGCACATGAGTGAAATTGATTTATGAAAATTATTTTTTAACATTTGAAGGAAGCAGTATATTTTTTCAAGGGATTCAGGGTTTACATCAGGAGGCACAGTGAGTTAGCGTTAGTAATTATCCCTATTTATTTATTAAAGTTGTCACATGTACAAATATTGCAGGCTGCCTGAGTAAATATTATATACAGTTTTAAAAATTTAGAGAAAAAAAACCTACTTTTCGCTTTATGAAAAATGAAAAAACATTTGTGTTCTCCAATACTTCTGAGCCACACCGTATCCGGACAAAAGAAATACTTAAAGATCATCCTGAAATAAGAAAATTGATTGGAAAAAATCCCAAAACAATTTTTGCCATTGCGGGGCTTGTATTGCTGCAGGTAGCAGCAGCCTGGCTTGTAGCTGATAAATCATGGTGGATAGTGCTGGGGGCAGCTTATGTGGTGGGTGCGTTTGCTGACCATGCGCTGTTTGTAATGATACATGAATGTGCACACAAACTGCTTTTTAAAAAACCTGCTGCCAACCGCATAGCCGGTATATTTGCCAACATACCACAGTTGTTTCCCAGCTCCGTTTCGTTTGAGCGCTATCATATAAAACATCATTCTTTTCAGGGCGTGCATGAGCTGGATGCAGACCTGCCCAATTACTGGGAAGCAAAACTTATCAATAATTATTTTATTGGAAAAGTAATTTGGTTTTTATTTTATCCCCTGTTCCAGGTTTTTAGAATATCAAGATTAAAAGAAATAAAACCAATTGACGGTTGGGTAATATTAAACTGGTCAGTCGAAATAATTTTTATTGCGGCGGTATGGCTGCTGCTTGGCCCCAAAGCCATTGTGTATTTATTGCTTAGCTTTTTCTTTTCAGTAGGGCTGCATCCGCTGGGTGCCCGATGGATACAGGAACATTACCTGGTGCATGGCGAACAGGAAACCTACAGCTACTACGGCCCGTTGAATAACGTTGCGTTTAATGTAGGCTATCACAATGAGCACCACGATTTTCCTTCGGTACCCTGGAACAGGCTGCCTCAGATAAGGCATGGAGCGCCTTCATTCTACAATACACTGCATTATCATACATCATGGACAATTCTATTTTTCAGATTTTTATTTGATAAAGAAATTTCTTTGTTTTCCCGGGTGATAAGAAAAGACAGGGGTAAAGTAAAACTTACTGATCAATCTGTACCTGATAAAGAGCTGGCACGGGCAGGTTAAAATTATTTTTTAAATAAAAAAATGCTGTTTGTACAAAACAGCTTTTTTTATGCGGCACATCATGAAAAAAGAAGCACTTCTGCAGGAACTTAAAAGCAATCTTTATGTAATGATAAAGCCCTCTCCCATTGAGGGTATCGGCGTATTTGCCATTACTGATATTGCCTCCGGATGCAGGGATATGTTTGCACATCCATCTGCCGATGATGGAGAATGGATTACTGTGTCAAAAGAGGAAGTGGCGGCGCTGCCGGTGCATGCTAAGAGTTTGATAGAAACATACTGCCTCTATGATGAGCTAAATTACTTTGTACCTGAAAAAGGGTTTAAGAAAATGGATTTGGTAAATTTTATCAATCATTCTGACACGCCAAATATTATATCCATCAATGATGGCGAATTTTTTGAAGCCATCAGAGACATCCGCATGGGTGAAGAATTACTGATAGATTATGGCAAGATTGTAGATGAGTGAATGTGCTTAAATCAATCCCGTTAAAAGTGTTACTACTTCATCCACTTCTGCTTTTGTATTGTATTTGCTGAAGCTGAACCGTAGTGCTATTTGATTTGGATTGTTGTTGATGGCACGTATTACATGAGAGCCTGCATCGGCGCCACTTGTACAGGCACTGCCGCCACTGGCACAAATATTACTAATGTCCAGATTGAACAACAGCATTTCAGATTTTTCTGATTTGGGGAAACTTACATTCAGCACCGTATATAAACTGTTGCCTGCCGCATCACCATTAAAGGAAACTGCAGGAATATTTTTTTTCAATTCATCCTGCATGTAATTTTTTATTGACCGGATATACGTGCTGTCTTTTTCATAATTGGCCGTAGCCAGTTCAAGCGCTTTTGCGAAACCTACGATGCCATACAAATTTTCTGTACCGGCTCTCATATTCCGCTCCTGCCCACCGCCATGTACCAATGGTTTGATGCGGATATTTTCGTTGATGTATAAAAGCCCCACCCCTTTGGGTCCGTGAAATTTATGTGCGGCACCTGTAATAAAATGTACCTGAGTATTTCTTAAATCAAATGGAAAATGACCAACCGTTTGCACGGTATCGCTGTGAAAGATGGCGTTGTGTGCTTTACATAAATTACCCACCGCATGTATATCCAGTATGTTACCGATTTCATTGTTGGCATGCATCAGCGTTACCAATGTTTTTTCGCCGGCAGTTGACAGCAGCCTTTCCAAATCTTTCATATCAACATGTCCATCCGGCAGCAATTTTACATAGCTCACTTTTGCCAAATCAAGTGTATCTAAATACTCCACTGTATGCAGCGTGGCGTGGTGTTCAATGGGTGATGTAATGATGTGCCTGCAGCCCAAATCCCGTACTGCAGCGGTTATGGCAGTGTTGCTGCCTTCGGTACCGCCACTGGTAAAAAATATTTCGGCAGGATGTGCATTCAAAATTTTTGCTGCAGATTTACGGGCCTGCTCTATGGCCATTCGTGTTTCTCTGCCATAAGAATAAATAGAAGAAGGATTGCCAAATTTATCCGTCAAGTAAGGCATCATGGCCTGCAGCACTTCAGCATCAAGTGCGGTGGTGGCAGCATTGTCAAAATAGATTCTCATATCCTGTCCCACACGGGACATCATTTATTATTTACAAAAAATATTAAACCGCTTTTCAACAGGCGTGGATTAAGTTTAATTAAAAGAATGGTGTTACATTACTTCGCTGATGTCTTTCATCAGCCGCTTTGCGATATTATCCGCTGTGGTAGCAAAATTACTTTCTGCATATATGCGGATAATTGGTTCTGTATTGCTGGTGCGTAAATGCACCCAATCCGTATCAAATTCTATTTTTAAACCATCCTCGGCATTGATGGGCTGGTTTTTATATTTTGATTTTATTTTATCAAATACCGATTTTACATCAATATTGTTTTCCAGCGTAATTTTATTTTTACTGATAAAATAATCGGGATAAGTATTGCGTAATTGCTTGATGCTTTTTTTACTGTTGGCCAGGTGAGTTAAAAACAATGCAATGCCAATCAATGCATCTCTCCCATAATGCAAATCTGGTACAATGATGCCCCCATTTCCTTCGCCGCCAATAACAGCATTTACGGCTTTCATTTTAGTCACCACATTTACTTCACCAACAGCACTGGGAAAATATTCGCCTCCATGTTTTTCAGTTACATCCCTCAATGCCCGTGTTGATGAAAGGTTGGATACCGTATTGCCTGGTCTGTTGCTTAACACATAATCAGCCACTGCCACCAGTGTATACTCTTCGCCAAACATGCTGCCATCTTCACACACAAAGCACAACCTGTCTACATCCGGATCTACAGCAATACCAAGGCTTGCATTGTGTTTCA
>JAYWIB010000743.1:0-6118 GCA_043789265.1 Chitinophagaceae bacterium | reverse complement strand
ACTCTTGGCGGCGAATTTTTTCTTCCCTTTTTTGTGGTGATTAACAATACACCATTTGCACTTCTGGAACCATAGATAGCTGCCGATCCTGCATCTTTTAAAACAGAGATATTTTCAATGTCAACAGGATTTATCAAATTAATATCACCGCCCACTATTCCATCAATAACCACAAGTGGCGTGTTGTCACCCAATGTACCAAGGCCACGTATGTTGATATTTACACCTTGTCCGGGTTCAAAATTTCTTTGCTGTATAATTAAGTTTGGAGATATGCCCTGCAATGCTGTACTTAAATTTGTAACGGGCCTTCCATCAATTGCTTTTTTATTAATCCCATCTACAGCACCCGTTACAGAAATTTTTCTTTGTGTGCCATAGCCCACCACCACCACATCTTCCAGTTGTTTGGAGTCGGCAATCATAGTGATGGCCACACTGGTTTTGCCCGCCAGGTTTACTTCCTGAGCAATATAACCGGCAGATGAAAAAATGAGTGATGCATTAGCTTTATTATCCGGTATGCTCAGGCTGAAATTTCCCTGCGCATTGGTGGCCGTACCGGTGCTGGTTCTTTTTAATACTACGCTTACACCCTCAAGCCCTTTTCCTTTTTCATCCGTTACACGGCCGCTGATGGTTATGTTGTTTTGCATGGCGGCAGCAACCGTGGTAATATTTTCTTTACTGCTGTTACTGTTGCTGCCTTCTGGCAAAGGGCTTTTTTGCCTGGAGGATTGTAAAATTATTTTGTCTTTTACCATTAAAAAATTTATACCCAACGGTGTAAGCAGCAGCTTTACCATTTCGGGTACAGTTTTGTTGCTGGCAGATACAGACACTTTCTGGTTTACATTTATTTCATCATTGGCATACACAAACACCAACCCCGTTTGCTTTTCAATTTTTTCCAGCACGGTTTCCAGTTTTTCATCTTTTACATTCAGCGATACCGTTCCTTCATTGTAAGAAACCTGGTACTCAAAAGTTTTTTTTGTGTCTGCATACGCCACCTGTGCCTGCATTGGAAATACATTCAGCAGCAGGAGGCTGCCCATGGCCATGTGTTTACCCATATTTACATGCATCAACGGGCGTGCAAACAATCTTGTTTTTTTCATACAACAGTTGTTTAATTTAATAAGTAAATGATAGTAACGGCAACTTAGTAAAGCCCGGCAGGGCTGGTTGCTATCAGCAATTCGTTGTTGGTAAATTTGTAATAAAAGTTTTTTGTTTTAGACAAGTAAAACATTACTTCTTCCAGCGTATTGTTTTGAAATGCACCTGTAAGAATAAAGCGCTTTGCATTGCTGTCAATAAAATTTACTTTTTTGCCAAAATTTCTTTCTAATTGTACCGCAATGTCTTCAAGCCGCATGGCTTTAAAAATAAGTTTGCCTTCTGTCCATGCCTTGTCATCTTTTGCCAGGGTAGGCATTACCGTTACTTCTTCGGCATTGTACTGGTACCGTATTTTATTGTTGGGTGTCACAAAAACAGTATCCTGTTTTTTATCAGAATTGTATTTGGGTATAAAGGCTACTTTGCCGGTGGCAACGGATGTTTCTACAATTTTTTCATTGTCGTAAGCCCTTATGTTAAAGGAAGTGCCCAGCACCCTTACTGTACCATTTGCCAGGTGAATGATAAAAGGCTTTGCCGGATTTTTTGCCACTTCAAAAAAAGCCTCTCCATTCAGGTACACCTCTCTTAGTTTGCCGGCAAACATAGAGGGATATTGAATTTTACTGTCTGCATTCAGCCATACTTTACTACCGTCTGCCAGTTCGATGGTGCTTTTTGTTCCTTTGGTATTTTGCTTTTTTTCCAGCCTCGATAAATCCTGTTGCACATCTTTTTTATTTTTTTGCAGCAGCATTACTGTACTAATACTTACCAACGCCAGCATGGCAGCAGCTATAGACATCCGCAGCAGCTTTGTGGATAAGCTTTTTTTCTTTTGTAAATTCATTTCCAGGGCATTGGCAGGCAGTGCAGGCAACTGCAGGCGCTGCAATACTTTCTGCAAGGCATCGTCTACAACAAGCTGTTTGGGAGTATCCTGCTGCTCCCAATACTGACTGAGCAATTTAAACTGCCTTTTAAAATCTGCATTGCTGCTAAATAAATCTTCCAGTGCATCTAAATCATTGCGGTCTGCTTCGCCTGAAAGCTTTTTGCAAACCAGCACCAGAAATTCATTGGTATTCATAAACTAAGTTGAAATATGTACAGTTAATAAGACAGGGAATAATAAAAGATTACTTACACGGAAAAAAATTATATCAAAAAAATAATAAACAGCAGCAGACTGATAAGCGGCCTGCTGTTATTTTTTTTACCGGAAGGATTTTCAATATAGGTGTCTATTACTGCACCCAATTTTTTGATGGCTCTATACAATTGTGTTTCTACCGTACGTGCCGAAAGGCCTAATATTTCCGCCACCTGTTTGTATTTAAAGCCTTCTTCTTTTATCAGTTTAAATATTGTCCGCTGCTGATCGGGCATCTGCTCTACAGCCATGGATAATTTGAAACTGATTTCTTTCCACTCCAAATCTTTTTGAGGATTATTGATGTTGATTACTTCGGCCATACCGGTTTCCGGTTCTGCAATAATATGTAAGTGAGAATATTTTTGCAGGTAATTCAATGAATGGTTGCGTACTGCCACAAACAAATATGTTTCTAAATTTTCAACAGCATTGAGTGCATCTTTTTTCTCCCAAATTTTTACCATTACATCATTTACAATTTCTTCTGCGGCTTCTTTTTTATGCACATACAGCATGGCAAAATTATACAGCCTTGGAAAAAATAAACGGTACAGGTCTTCAAAAGCCCGTTGGTTGCTGTTGGAAACCTGCACCTGTAAATGTTTTATTATCTGCGTATCAATTTTCATTTTTTGCAACCGTAAATTGTATTGTTAAAGTAAATGAGGCTTTTTTACTGCAGTGGTATGCAGCAGTTCGCCAAAGATGGTATTGGCCCAGGCAAACCAGCCACGTGTAAATTTTTTTACATCATCCTTGTGAAAAGTCTCATGAATATAACCAGTGCCTGCATTAGATTGTTGCAGCATACCGATACATTTTTTTATTTCTGCATCGTCATTGCTTGTTAAAGCCCGGATGATAATGCTGAGCGGCCATATCAGGTCGGTGCCTGCATGCGGCCCGCCAATGCCTTCACCTGCTTTTCCTTTAAAGAAAAATGGATTGTATTCACTTAATAATAATTTTCTGGTGTTGAGATACACAGGGTCATTATTTTTAACCGCACCCAGATAGGGCAGTGACAATAAGCTGGGCACATTGGCGTCATCCATTAAATTGAAACTGCCATAGCCGTTTACTTCGTAGGCATATACTTTTCCAAACCTGGGATGGGTTACAATGGCGTGTTGCTGCAATGCCGTAGTTACTTCACCCGCCAATGTGGTGCATTCTTTTGCAAAAGCTGCATCTTTAAAAATAGCCCTGCTCATTTCTGCCAGTTGGCGCAGGCTTACTGCTGCAAAAAAATTGGATGGAATTAAAAACGGAAATATAGTGGCATCATCGCTCGGGCGGAACATGGAGTGAATAAGGCCCACTGGCTTTGCCGGATAACCATAGCCACCCAATGGCACACCATCGGTTGCCCAACTGGTACGCCGCTCAAATTTGTAGGGGCCTTTGCTGGTTTTTCGTTGTTGTTCTTTAAATGTTTTTACAATAAGCATTGCTGCTTTTTTCCATTGCTCATCAAATGGTGTTGTATCTCCGGTTTGTTTCCAGTAATGATAACTGAGCCGTATAGGGTAGCAGAGGGAATCAATCTCCCATTTGCGCTCATGCAGGCCAGGCTTCATGTCTGTGCCATCATCTTTCCATTCACTTATTTTAGCCGGGTCTTTATAAAATGCATTTGCATAAGGATCCAGCAAAATATTTTTTGCCTGCCGGTTAATAACGCCTGCAATCAACTGCTGCAGTTGTTTATCTTCTTTTATCAGCCACAGGTAAGGCCATACCTGTGCGGTGCTGTCCCGCAGCCACATGGCATCTATGTCGCCTGTAATTACATAAGTGTCAGGTTTGCCATCCAGCATTTCAAAATCAACCGTAGTATCCAAAGTATTGGAAAAGCAATTGTTGAACAGCCAGGCCAGTTCTTTGTTGCTGGTTTTTTTGCTGAAATCTGCAATGGCTTTTTCTACCGCATCGCTGGTAAATTTTCTTTTTTCTAAAGGAGTTCTTACCACAGGAAAATCATGTACAGCGGAAGCATACAGCGGCAATCTTGTAAGCAGCGTACCTGCAGATAAGGCACCAGCTATACGCACAAATTTTTTTCTATTCATAAGCAGCAGGCAATGTAGTTGCAATAAGGACAGCGATTGCTGCAAAATTACTTACAATGTGCATAAATTTTTTTTGCGCTCTGTTGGCTATAAAATACTTACTGCAAAAATTAAAGAGATGGTTTAATACAAATGCACTTCTTTATATCTATCTTTTTCGTGTGGCCATTTTCTACATCATATTACTGTAGTTAATCAGTGGTTATTTTACAATAAAGGATGTAGCCATTTACCGTAGATGGATATAAAGTGTTTGCCACCTTGTTTAAACAAATTATGTTTCAATCAACCTTTTACTAAGAAGCTGTCTATATTAAATAATGTAAAAAAATATTGGAAAAAAATGCCACTAAAAACTGAATTTAAATGGAGTTCCGATACATTTTGCTATCGGGATTAACTGTCTCCAATGCCGATGCAATGAAATACTGATGCAAATTAAAAATCATTTTTAAACAGCTCCTGTGGCACATTATCTTTGCCGCATGTTCAACAAAATTTCGGGATGGGATGATACCATTGCGGCGCTGGCAACCCCGCATGGCATAGGCGCCATTGGAATAATACGGCTCAGTGGCAGCCAGGCTTTTGGCATTGTAAATGATTTGTTTCCTTCCAAAGATTTAACCACACAGCCCTCACACAGCATACATGTTGGGTATTTAAAAGCAGGTGATACATTGCTGGATGAAGCCGTACTGTCTCTCTTTAAAAATCCTAAAAGCTATACCGGAGAAGATGTAATTGAAATCAGTTGTCATGGTTCGCCCTACATACTTGAGCAGGTGCTGAATGCCTGTGTGCAGAAAGGCGCCAGAATAGCCAAGCCCGGTGAGTTTACACAAAGGGCATTTTTAAATGGCAAACTTGATTTGACACAGGCTGAAGCGGTGGCCGATTTAATTGCAAGCAATACAGAAGCCTCTGCCAGAACAGCCCTGCACAATATGCGTGGCGGCTTTTCATCTGTATTAAAGAATTTAAGAGAGCAGCTTATACAATTTTCAGCATTGATAGAACTGGAGCTTGATTTTAGCCAGGAAGATGTAGAGTTTGCTGACCGCACACAATTGCATGCCCTGGTAGATGCAACAAAGAAAACGGTGACAGGCCTGCTGCAGTCATTTCAACTGGGTAATGTAATTAAGCATGGTGTAAGCGTTGCCATTATTGGCAAACCCAATGCCGGCAAATCAACATTGCTCAATACTTTATTAAATGAAAACCGGGCTATAGTAAGTGAAATTGCCGGCACCACCAGGGACACCATTGAAGAAATAATAAATATTGAGGGCATACTATTTCGTTTGATAGATACCGCCGGCATCCGTGAAAGCAATGACGCCATTGAAATAATTGGTGTGGAAAAAAGCATGGAAAAATTACATGCGGCAGATGTGGTGCTGTACCTCTTTGATGCCAGTGCCGAATCGCAGGCTGGCGTGGAAGCCTCACTGCTGCAAATGGAAGGCAAAAATTATATAGCTGTAGGAAATAAAGTGGATGCCATAAGTGAAGAGAAAGCCCAGCAAAAATTTTCCGGCGACGGAGTGTTATTTATTTCTGCAAAAAATAATTACCACATTGATGTATTAAAAGAAAGACTGGTGGATAAAGTAGTGCAGGGCGCCGTAAATACAGAAAGCACCGTGGTAACCAATGCCCGCCACTACCAGGCATTAATGCAGGTATTAGTATCACTCGATGAAATTAAAGCAGCTATGATAAACAATATTCCCGGCGATTTGCTTTCGCTGGATATACG
>JAYWIB010000742.1:0-1760 GCA_043789265.1 Chitinophagaceae bacterium | reverse complement strand
CAAACCATACAGTCGATCATCCAATCAGTCTGTATGGTGCTACTAAAAAAAGCAATGAACTGATGGCGCATGTGTACAGTCATCTGTATGGATTGCCTACCACCGGCCTGCGTTTTTTTACAGTGTATGGACCATGGGGCCGCCCGGATATGGCGATGTTCCTTTTTACAAAGGCTATTGTAGATGGCAAGCCCATACAGGTTTTTAACAATGGCGAAATGGAACGTGACTTTACTTACATTGATGATATTGTAGACGGTGTTATCAGGGTAGTAAATCATCCGGCTGAATCAAATACGGCATGGAGCGGCAAAGTACCAGAGCCTTCTACATCGCTGGCACCTTATCAATTGTACAATATTGGCAACAGCAATCCTATAAAACTTACAGCATTTATTGAAGCCATCGAAAAAAAATTAAACAGGCAGGCTGATAAAATAATGATGCCCATGCAGCCGGGTGATGTACACCGCACCTATGCAGATGTAGGCACCCTTATGCACAACCTTGGCTATAAGCCTGCAACAAGTATTGATGAGGGCGTAAGTAATTTCATTGACTGGTACATCAGTTATTATAAAGTGAATTTGTAAAACAAATAAGCTTTTTGACAATTACTTTTGCAGCAAAATTTTTTCGATCATCGTATAAGCATACAGCAGCATGGAGCAGAACAGCAAGATATACATTGCCGGACATCGTGGAATGGTAGGCAGTGCAATACACCGTCACCTTATACAAAAAGGATACACAAATATCATTACTAAAACATCATCGGAACTGGATTTGCGTAAGCAGGATGCAGTCAATAATTTTTTTGCAGAAGAAAAACCGGATTATGTTTTTCTGGCTGCTGCCAAAGTAGGCGGCATACAGGCCAACAATGTATACCGTGCAGATTTTTTGTACGAAAATTTAATGATAGAGGCAAACATTATACACGCCGCTGCAGTAAATAAAACTAACAAACTGATGTTTCTTGGCAGCTCCTGTATTTATCCTAAAATGGCTCCTCAGCCATTAAAGGAAGAGTACCTGCTTACGGGTACACTGGAGCATACCAATGAACCGTATGCCATTGCAAAAATTGCCGGCATTAAAATGTGCGAAGCTTACAGAAGCCAGTACGGGTGCAATTTTATAAGTGTAATGCCTACCAACCTGTATGGCACCGGTGACAATTATGATCTCAACAATTCTCATGTGCTGCCGGCGCTTATACGTAAGATGCATGAAGCTAAAGTATGCAATGCTGCAGAAGTAGTGGTATGGGGCACAGGCACACCCAAACGTGAATTTTTATTTGCTGATGATTTGGCAGAAGCCTGCTTTTTTGTGATGGAAAATTACAACGAGCCGGAATTGATAAACATTGGCAGCGGCGAAGATTTAAGCATTGCAGCACTTGCAGGCATTGTAAAGAAAATTGTTGGGTTCCCCGGCAACCTGGTATTTGATACAGCCAAGCCCGACGGTACGCCACGAAAATTAATGGATGTATCTAAACTGCATGCATTGGGCTGGAAACACCGTATAAATTTAGAAGAGGGCATTCAGCTTGCCTACAACGATTTTTTAAAAAACTATGCTGGCTGATTAATAAAATAATTATTTAAATACCATTTACCATAATAAAAGACGTAAAAAAACAACATGGATACTAGTAAAAAAAATATAGAGGCAAACGGCAAAATCGCACTGATAACAGGTGTTACAGGTCAGGATGGTGCCTACCTTGCAGATTTGCTGCTGGAAAAAGG
>JAYWIB010000741.1:0-1762 GCA_043789265.1 Chitinophagaceae bacterium | reverse complement strand
TCATCACAAAGAAATCATTACACAGCAATATCCTGACAATAAAGACACGCTGAATCTGCCGGAACGTTTTAAAGGCGAAGTGGTAATGCCGCATGATGAAAACAATGAACATGCCTGCACAGGCTGTACTGCCTGCGAACTGGCCTGCCCCAATGCCACCATTAAAATCATTACAAAATTTGATGTAACACCCGAAGGCAAAAAGAAAAAAGCCATTGACAAATTTGTGTATCACCTGGAATTGTGTACCCTTTGTAATTTATGCATACAAGCCTGCCCTACCGATGCCATTAAAATGGCGCAAACATTTGAACACAGTGTATTTGACAGAAGTGAACTCACAAAAATTTTAAATAAACCGGACTCAAAAATCAGGGAGGGTGTTGAATAAAATGAGTGGAGCTACCATTATATTTTACCTGCTGGCGGCACTTACTTTAATGAGTGCTGTACTTGCTGTTACCAGTAGATATATTTTTCGTGCCGCCATTTTTTTATTGCTCTCATTAATCGGCATAGCAGGATTGTACTTTTGGATGGCATACAATTTTATTGCCGCCGTGCAGATAGTGGTATATGTTGGCGGCATCACTGTACTCATTATTTTTTCAATTTTTTTAACCCAGGATGCAGGAGAATTATTACCCAAGCAGCAACTGCGTAAACAAGTATTTTCAGCATTGGCAGTGTTTTGTGGATTTGCGCTGGTGATGCTGCAAGTGTATAAATATAATTTTAAATCATCGGGCATAGCGCTGGAGGAACCGGCAATAGCCGATATTGGCAGTCAACTGATGGGTGTAAATGAGGGAGGCTATGCCCTGCCTTTTGAAGTGGTAAGTATTTTACTGCTGGCAGCATTAATCGGCTGTATTGTAATTGCCACACCTGCAGGCGCCGCTGAAAATAATTTGCAGAAAAAATTATGAACAGTGCAATTTTTTTTGTGGATTATAGAAATAGCATGTTACTCATTAAAGATTTTACAATGATGGATGCATCAAATAATTTTCACACTTTAATTACAGGAGGCATGTTGCGATGACACCTGGCTTACAGCATATTTTATTCATCAGCACTGCCCTGTTTTTTATTGGAGTGTATGGTTTTTTTACCAGGAGAAATTTAATTACCATGCTAATGGGGATTGAACTGATGCTGAATAGTGTGAACCTTAATTTTATTGCATTTAATAAATACCTGTGGCCGGACAAACTGGATGGATTATTTTTTACCATTTTTATTATTGCCATTGCAGCGGCAGAGGCAGCCGTGGCCATTGCAATTATTATCAATTTATACAGAAGCCACCATTCGATAGACGTGAGGGATGCAGAAGAACTAAAATATTGATGGGGCTATGCTGTTATAAAAAATATTAAAAGATGAAAATTTATTGCCAGTAAATAAATTAAAAATTTTTAGTTTAATAAATGCTGAATTACCAACTCATATTACTAATACCCCTGCTGCCCCTGGCTGGTTTTGTACTATTCGGATTGTTTGGAAAAAAATATTTTAAACGTTCAGCAGGCGTGCTGGCTACTTCGTTACTCTTCATTTCAACCTTGCTTGCTTTTGCTGTTGCTTATAATTATTTTTTTAAGTCCGGAAAAATTGACGGAGTATATCAAAAAATTATTCCATTAAAAATTACATGGCTGCAGTTTTCTCCGGGTGTATCTATTGACATGGGCATTGTGCTGGATCCCCTGTCCGTACTGATGTTGCTGGTAGTTACGTTCATTTCACTGATGGTGCA
>JAYWIB010000740.1:0-1762 GCA_043789265.1 Chitinophagaceae bacterium | reverse complement strand
ATTCATCAGCCTCTGCCACCGAAATATTTTTTTCATCTGCTGCCGGCTGCATCCAGAAATTGCTGTTGTAATTGACTGCAATGCCACCGAGAAAAGCGGTACAGCCATATCCGCTGTGCCTGAGCAAATGCGCCACCATGGTGCTGGTGGTGGTTTTGCCATGTGTACCTGCCACGCATATGTTAAATGAATGACTGGTGATGGCACCCAGTACATCGCTGCGCTTTACCACTTTGTAATTATGCTGCAGATAAAAATTAAGTTCCTTATGATCCTTTGGCATTGCCGGCGTGTATACCACTAAGGCTGCCTCTTTATCCAGCATGTTAATGTTATCTTCATAATGAATGCGTATACCTTCTGCCGTTAGTTGCTTACTTAACGCTGTTTCTGTTTTATCGTATCCACTTACTTTAATGCCGTTGGCATTAAAATACCTTGCAAGCGCACTCATGCCTATACCGCCGATGCCGAGAAAATAAACTCCCCCGTCCCCTAAAGGGGAGTTATTTATCGACCCTATACCCCCATCCCCTAAAGGAGAGTTATTTGTAGACCCAAATATTTGATTAAGTTTATTCATTTTAATTTGTCCTCTCACTTGAAGGGAATGACCCCCATCCCCTAAAGGGGAGTTATTCGTTGACCCTGCTGTTAACCAAGGTTTCTTGTATGTATTTGTTTGTTTTTTTTCAATCCCTTTGTTTGTTTCTTTTCTATGTATTGGTTAGTTTCTTTTCTATGTATTGGTTAGTTTCTTCCACTTTTCGCCCATTAGTGATTTTAAAATTTCTTGTGCTATTTCTTTATCTGCATCTGTTATGGCTAGTTTGCTGATGTTTGTTTTTAACTCATATTGTTTCTGTTCATCTTTTGCCAAAGCGATGATGGTGCTTACTAATTTATCTGGTGCCTCACTGTCTTTTATCATTATGGCAGCATTTCTGTCTGCCAGTTTTTTTGCATTTACTGTTTGATGATCCTCTGCTGCATAGGGATAAGGAACAAACAGCACGGGTTTTTTTGTAACACACAATTCGCCTACACTCATGGCGCCGCTCCTGCTGATAACTACATCTGCTGCGGCAAAGGCATATTCCATTTGTGTGATAAAATCATTTATCCAAATATTTTTTTTACCGGCGGCACGCTCCTTCGCCGTTATTGCATAGGGTTTACCCGTTTGCCATATTAGCTGCAAGTCATTTTTTTCAAACTCATCTATACCTTTGTTCAGCGCCTCGTTGATGCTTTTGGCTCCGAGGCTTCCACCGATAGACAATACGGTTTTAGTGGCGGGATTGAGGTTAAAAAAACGAATGGCATCTTCCCTGCTGATGGTATTGCTGGTGATACGCTCCCGTACAGGGTTACCCGAAATAATTATTTTGCCTGAAGGAAAAAATTTTTCCATACCATCAATGGCTACAAAAATTTTAGTGGCCTTTTTACCCAGCATTATGTTTGATTTGCCTGCAAATGAATTGCTTTCGTGTATAAAAGTTTTAATGCCCTGCGACTGTGCAAACCTTAATACCGGAAAGCTGGAATAACCCCCCACCCCAATCACGGCATCCGGCTTTACCCGTTTAAAAATGTTGCGTACCTGCAGAAAACTTTTCAGCAGCTTTAGTGGTAAGCCAATATTTTTTATCAAAGAACTTCTGTTGAACCCGGCAATATCCAGCCCTTCTATTGAGTAGCCTGCCTGCGGTACTTTTTCCATTTCCATTTTTCCTTTGGCACCAATAAATAATATTGC
>JAYWIB010000739.1:0-1764 GCA_043789265.1 Chitinophagaceae bacterium | reverse complement strand
ATCCTGGTAGCTGTAGTTAAGGTTGGTATTGTACCGGCGGTTATTATACAAATTATCATTGCTGGTTTGCAGCGACGAATCTATCATGCCGTTACTGCTGATAAAAGTAGTGCCTGGAGTGGTAAAGGGAGACCGGTTACTGTTGGTATTAAATAAAATACCCCAGGTAGTTTTTTTGCCGGCATACACGTCTATACCGGTTCTTATGCTGTAGCTTTTATTCCTGTCTTTATCAATTGTGCTGGTTAAAAATTTTTTATTACTGCCATTCACCAGCACATTCCTGTTAATGTCACCGGTGGTATGCTGCAGGTTATTGTCAGCGCCTGCATTTGCAAATACATTTATTTTGCCCTGGCGGTGATTGATATTAAAACCAATGTTGCTCCTGTAATGTGTGTTTTGTGTATAGCCGCCTGTAACATTTCCATTTGTTCCTTTTATTTTATTTTTTTTCAGCCTGATGTTTATAATACCTGCGTTGCCCTGTGCATCAAAGCGGGCAGAAGGGTTGCTGATGATTTCAATTTTATCTATTGCACTGCCCGGCAGGGTGCGTAAGTAATTTGCCAGTTCCCTGTTGCTCATTTGCAGGCTCCTTCCATCTACCAGCACATTTACGCCCGCCTTGCCGCTCATATTAATTACATCATCGCCGGTAATGCTAAGGCCCGGAGCTTTCTGCAAAATTTCGAATGCACTGCTGCCTGTGGTGTTAATGTCTGCCTGCACATTTACCACTGTTTTATCAATTTGCTGTTCTACAAATGGCTTTTTGGAAGTAACCCTTACCGTGGTAAGGTTTTTTGTCTGCGTCAGTTTGCTGCTGTCAGTACTGGTTTGTGCACAGGTAATGAGGCTGCTGAGCGCCAGAGAGAAAGTGATTGTTAGTTTCATGATTATTTTTTTTGATTGATATCCAAAATTATTTTTCCAATCAGGGAGGGGAGTGGCAAATCATATTTTGGCACCAGATAATGTTGTCTCAAAAAGCGGGGAAGTTATTTGATACTTCATTTGCTGTACGCTTTATCGCTGCATCGGATTATCAATGAATGTTGAAGGATTTACCTTCATCTTCTTTTTTAACAACTAAAAAAGGAGGCTGGTCATCAATTCTTGCTCCGCTCATTACAGTGTTTACCTGGTCTTTATTGGCGAGGTAAATTTTAGTGCCGGGTTTGAATTTGATTGTTTTAGTGCAAAGCGAAAAAAGCATTAAGCCTTTTGTACTGTTTCCATTTTCACCGGGGGTATAACTTACCAGCGTAATACTTGCTGGCAGCAGGCTGTTATTTTTTAATTTAAGGCTCACTTCATTTTGAGCAATGGCTGCATAGTGAATGGTTAAAAACAAGCTGAAAGAGATCATCATTTTTTTCATAACAAAGATTTTTGTTGATTGATAAATTATTTCAACAAAGATGCGGTGATGCAGGGGCGGCAGTCGCTGCAAATGATGATTTGAGACAGGTTAAAGAGGTATCAATTAAATGTAAAACCATTGCCTGGAGGGCATATACGATTTGATACCAATTAGAGAAGTACCATAATATGATTTGAGGCGGTAACTTTTTTTGGTGATTGTAATCTTGCATATCGTTCATCACAAAAAACAAAAACAATGAAAAGTTTACAACGCCTTATCAACCCCATACTGATGCCGGCATGGTGGCAGGATTTGATGCTGCTGATACCAAGACTGGTTTGCGGCTATTTGTTAACCGCCGATTTTGGTGCCGCTAAATTTGGATTGCCCTGGAG
>JAYWIB010000738.1:0-1765 GCA_043789265.1 Chitinophagaceae bacterium | reverse complement strand
TATGTGTGGTAACGGCCGGTGCTTACGGCGGCTTTGGTGGTTGGTACTGGGCCGGCATTGCCGTGTTTGCAGGCATGCTTATCTACCAGCACTCCATTGTAAAACCCACCGACCTCAGTAAAGTAAACATTGCTTTTATGACGGCCAATGGCATCGCATCGGTTGTGTTTTCGGTATTTGTTTTATTAGATATTTTTTTTCATTGATCCCTTATGGCAAGAATACTGGCAATAGATTATGGCGGAAAGCGTACAGGCATTGCCGTCACCGACCCTTTGCAGATAATTGCCACAGGCCTCGTTACTATAGAATCAAAAACACTGATTGATTTTTTAAAAAAATATTTTGAAGCCGAAACGGTGGAGCTGCTGATAATTGGTTTGCCAAAAAATTGGGATGATACTGCCACGCATGGTACACCGCTGGTGGAGGCCGTTATAAAAAAAATCCGGAAAGCATTTCCTTTAATGCCATTAAAAACGGTGGATGAAAGATACACATCAAAAATGGCGAAAGATGCCATGCTGGAAATGGGCATGAAAAAAAAAGACCGCAGGGTAAAAGGCAATGTGGATGTGATTGCCGCCACCATTATGCTGCAGGAGTATTTGCAAAGCAATCACTAAAATCATGTAATTTCGGCCGGTTAAAAATGGAAAAGTAAAACAAACATCCGACTAATAAAATTTACCAAACAGGTCTATGATTTTACCAATAGTGGCATACGGTTCGCCGGTGTTAAGAAAAGTTTGCAAGGCAATTGACAGCAAGTATCCCGATGTACAAAAACTGGTAACTGATATGTGGGAAACCATGTACAACAGCTATGGTGTGGGGCTGGCTGCCCCACAGATAAATAAAGACATCCGGCTGTTTGTAATTGACAGCACACAAATATTTCAAAACCTGGAGAAGGATGAAGAAGGTCTTTATCCGGATGCACCGGGATATAAAGGGGTTTTTATAAATGCTCACATCACTAAAAAAGAAGGCGACGAATGGGCATACAATGAGGGCTGCCTGAGCATCCCAAAAATAAGGGAAGATATACACCGCAACGAACAGATAACAATTGAATTTGAAGATGAAAATTTTCAGCGGCACACAAAAGTTTTTAATGGCATTACCGCCCGGGTGATATTGCATGAGTATGATCACATTGAAGGAAAGTTATTTATAGATTATATTAAGCCATTAAAAAAAACGATGCTGAAGCGCAAGCTGGACGACATTACCAAAGGCAAAATAAAAACAGATTACAGAATGTTGTTTCATAAATAAGTTTAAAGTATTGTTTACATCAATTGTAATAATTTGCAGGTATGGGCAGTAAAATTATGCCTGTTTTTTTTGCTGCAGTTGTAAGCGCCACGGCTTATGCACAGTCGCCAAAAGACAGTACTGTGGTGGAAGGCAGAAAGGTGATTACCCTTACAGAAGTGGTGCTGAACAATAAGCTGAATGTGCCTTCCTTTATCAGCCGCATACAAAGTGATTCCACGTTTTACAAAGCGTTTAAAAATCTCCGGATACTTAATTTTTCCGCCATCAACGATATACGGATGCTGGATAAAGAAGGCAATGCAAAAGCCACCCTGTACAGCAAAACCAGGCAGGTACGTGACAGTGGATGCAGGCGCATGGAAGTATTGCAGGAACAGGCTTCCGGCGATTATTATGATAACGGCCATCAGCCAAATTACTACACTGCAAAAATGTATGCATCTCTTTTTTTTACTGAAGGAAAAGTGTGTGGCGAAAACAA
>JAYWIB010000737.1:0-6148 GCA_043789265.1 Chitinophagaceae bacterium | reverse complement strand
ATGATAAAAATTGTATACCGCATAAGCAACATGATAGTATTTAAAGATAGCTGTTTTCCCGATTTCAATTATACAATCTAATACATCCTGTTGGTTCAAATAAAAAATATACTGCAGGCTTTTGGATGATTACACATTTGTTAGTATTTTCGACTTTCAATGATGAACAGTAAACACATTAAAACCATTACAAAATACCACGCAGGTGCGAAAGGTTAAGTATGTGTTTTAGATGTTTTAAAATAACAGCAGCCTTCCGCAAAACGGGAGGCTTTTTTATACGCCGTATAGAAAAATAAAAATGCAGTCTTTTAATTTATGTGAATGATTTTTTTTAAACCTAAAACAACAAAACAATAAAAATGAAAGTAGCAGTAGTGGGCGCAACGGGCCTTGTAGGCAGCAAGATGCTGCAGGTGCTGGCCGAAAGAAATTTTCCGGTAACAGAACTTATACCGGTGGCTTCTGAAAGATCAATTGGTAAGGAAGTTGAATTTAAAGGAACCAAATATAAGGTGGTGGGCTGGGCCGATGCCATTGCCGCAAAACCAGCAGTGGCGGTGTTTTCCGCAGGCGGCAGCACATCGCTGGATCTGGCACCTAAGTTTGCCGAAGCAGGCATTACAGTAATAGATAACTCCAGCGCATGGCGCATGGACCCAACCAAAAAATTAGTGGTGCCCGAAGTAAATGCAGGCGTGCTGACCGCTGCTGATAAAATTATTGCCAACCCCAACTGCTCCACCATACAAATGGTAGTGGTGCTGAAACCACTGCATGAAAAATATAAAATAAAAAGAGTGGTGGTAAGTACTTACCAGAGTGTAACAGGCACCGGTGTAAAAGCGGTGGAGCAACTGATGAACGAACGCAGTGGCAGGCAGGGCGAAATGGCGTATAAATATCCTATTGACCTGAATGCAATACCGCAGATAGATATGTTTCTGGACAATGGATATACAAAAGAAGAAATGAAGATGACCAATGAAACGAAAAAAATAATGGGCGACGACAGCATAAAGGTAACGGCCACCACGGTACGCATACCGGTAATGGGCGGCCACAGTGAGAGTGTAAATATAGAATTTGAAAATGATTTTGATTTGGACGAACTGAAGCAACTATTGAGCAATGCACCTGGTGTGGTGGTGCAGGATGATATCGCAAATTTTGTGTACCCCATGCCATTAACAGCGCATGAAAAAGATGATACTTTTGTAGGCCGCATCCGCAGGGATGAAACACAGCCTAATACCCTTAACTGCTGGATAGTAAGTGATAACCTGCGCAAAGGCGCTGCCACCAATGCGGTGCAGATTGCGGAATATTTATTAAGCAAACAACTTTTATAAAATTATCAGCCGGCCTGTAAATACTACATTGCTGTTTTTAAGAATGCGGTAAAAATAAATGCCAGCCTGCAGATGGCTGGTGCTGATATTATTTTTTACCGCAATAATTTTTTGCTGCAATACTGTGCGGCCTGCGGCATCATGCAGTACAAAGGCTTCATTTTGAGGTGCGGAACACAGTAACGTAAGTGCAGCATTGCTCTTTACCGGCACAGGAAATAAAACATATTCACCCGGAGCTGTGTACAATACGGCTTCCGGGGTTGAATAAATAACCTGCCCGTTTATCAATGTAATTTTAGCCCTGAAATAATTGATGCCTTTTGTAAGCGGCCCGTACATTGCTGTAAACTGCAACACACCGGCAGCCAGCAGCGGCGATACTACAGTTACGTACCCACGCTTTTCCTTTTTCTCAAATTCCACCGCGGCTACATTTGCAAGTGTGCCAAGGGTAAGATTAAGCAGCGCTAAATTACTTTGCCTGCTGGTATAAAAAGAACTGATGTAGCAGCCAGCCGCCTGTTTGCTGTAATCAAACGCATAACTTTTTTGTGCAACCATGCCATTGCTCACCACAGGTGCCACAGCAATAAAGGGATAAGGCAATTTATTTTTTGCAAGCACCGCCATTGTATCCATTACGCTGGCAAAAGTTTCCATGTATTTATCGCCAAGCTGGTACAACTGGTACCGTTCAATATTCTTTAGTTTGTTCCAGTAAATTAATATGGAATCGCCGCATATGTACCCGGTAGTGGGAGCCAGCAATTTGGATATTAAAAAAGTATCAGAATAGTAATAACTATCATTTATCTGCATCCTCAATACTGCCTGAACAATTGTATCCGGCACATTCCAGTACAAATAATTTTTTGTAAGATCAGTGGTGGTTGAAATGGGCTGCCATATATTATCACCTAAACTATATGCATCAGTACCATTGCCGGTAAAATTTGTTTGCCAGCGAATCATAGTTTGTGTACCTGCTTCTGCAAAATCATTTTTTGCAAAACGGGTCCAGCGGAAACTTTTTAATGTATCCATACTTAATGCAATAAAGCATTGCTGGCTGCCGGCAGGTATATGGTATCCTCTTACAATAATTTTATAAGAGCCTGCAGCAGGGCTGTCAATGGTTATCATTTCTGCATTGTTCAGGCTGTCTCTTTTTCGCAGGGCAGGCATGGCCAAAGAATCTGCATGCGGAAAATGATTGAGTACCCAGGGCTGCCATACATTGCCGGCACTGGTGCTGGTAATTTCTACATCAACATCGTTCACCAATGCAGTGGGTGCGGCGGGTGATGCCGCCACATCATTCCAGGCAAGTGTAACTTTTAATTGGACTGTATTAGCGGGTACATCAATGTTGAATGTTTGCTGTGTGCCACCGGTAACCGTTGCTGTAAAAATATTATTTGCTTTTATAAGATCCATTGCAGCAAGGGCATTCATATTTCCGAAGCCTGTTTTAAAATCGGGGCCTGCTGTATACATATCATCAGCCGTGTTTATAAGAATGGCTTTTGCCAGTGCAGCAGGCAGTTTGCTTTGGTGCAATTGCTTATAATATTGCTGCATCAGCAATACTGTACCCGATACCAGCGCTGCCGCTTCGGAAGTTCCATTTTGCTGAAAGGCCACTATCTCAGGTTTTAATCTTCCATCATATGCAGGCCCGCAGGAACTTAGCGGCACCAAACGGCGTGCGGAATCTGTGGCACCAACGGTAATAATATTTTTAGCCATTTTAAAATTGCCGGTAAGGTTGGCGTAACCGGGTATGTTTTTATACAGTCCTTCAGTGCCAGCATCAGTGCCTGAATTGCCGGATGAAAAAACATGCAGCAGCGATGGATTTGTCTCCACACTTTTATCAAAAGCCAGTGCATTTAATCCATAATTGTTATCTATGCCGGCGCCATAGGAATGATTTTGTACAGAAATATTTTGTTGTATATAATAGTCATCTGCATCGGGCAATATTTGCTGAAAAGAAGCCGAAGAAATACCTGCCTGCCATGCAGCACCCTTTGCATAATAAACTGAGTTGCCTGCGCCTGCAATAATGGTGGCCATAAAGTTTGCATGGTTGGTAACATTGGTGGATGCAAGCGGAGAGTTGAGCAATCTTCCCTTTAAATCAATATCTGTCGTATCGTAATAATCTTCTTTAATGGATACATGCTGCCCCAGCCCGGTAATGTCCGGATAAAAATGCTGAACAAGATTTAATTTATTGGCAGAAAGATCAAAACCCGGTGTGCCAAGTTCAGTCGTGTGGTTTACAACGATGGCATCAATAAATGTAATAGCCGCATTGGGTAAAAAAATATTTTCAATATCGGCTCTGCTGCATACAATGCTTATAATATGCTGCGGCCGCAACCATGAAAATTTTTTTTCTTTTAATGCAGGATACTTAAGCAATAATTTTTCTATCGCATCACTTCCGGTGGTCTGTATATAAAATGTAAATGGCTGTTGTTTTTTCTTTGTTTCAAAAATAATTTCCGCCGCAGGCGAAAGTTTCCATTTATCTGCTGCCACTGCTTTATCCTCAATAAAAATGTCATCCACTTTTTGCAATACATTTTCGGCGATAACGAAAATGTTTTTGTATAAAATTCTTTTTGCCTCCAGACTAATAAAACTTTTAACAGCAGGGGGGCAATTCTCTTTTATTCGTACTATATAATAAGCTGGCGCTGTTTTTATTTTATCCTTTATTGCATATTTTTCAAATGCGTATGGGCCCAACTGAGCATGTATAACAAAGCCGCAAAAAAATGACAGCAGTAGCAATATCATTGCAGCTAATCTTGTATGTATGGTGGATATTTTTTTCAATACAGTTGCAAAAATAAATGCAGCACTCATCAACAGGGCAAAAAAATAAAGTTACATTTAATCCCTTAAACAAAATTTCAAACTAAAATTCAAAAATTTATGAGACTGTTTTTGACAAATTGCCTGTCCATTGCAGCAGTAAGCATATTAGCCGTATCCTGCAAAAAAGAAAGTACACAACAGCAAAGTGAAGTGTCATCCGAAACACTTCAGCAAATTGCCGAACAAGGTTTTAGTACCGAAAATGTACGCAGGGTAACCAATGGCTACCTGGTAGAAGGAGACATTGTTTTAACAGCAGAAAATCTCCGCTCAAAAAGTACTTCGCCCAATTTATTAATTGCCAGAGAAGAACAATACCGAACCACTAACCTGGTAACCGCCTTACCAAGAACCATCACCGTTTCAGTAAGCGGAACATTAACTAGCATTGCCGTATGGTCAAATGCAGTAGACAGGATGATAAGCCGGTACAATGCATTAAAAACTACTCCCGGCGTTACATTCAATCTTACTTTTCAACGGGTAGCCAGTGGTGGCAATGTAGATATCATTGGTTTTGATCAGGGCCCGTCAGGCGGGTATATTACTTTAGGTTCTTCAGGTTTTCCTACCTCAGCAGGCGATCCTTACAGCCAGATAAAAATGAATACCAATGTACAGGCTTATGGCAGCAACCCCAATGAGTTTTACATTACTTCTGTACTGCAGCACGAAATGGGCCACTGCATTGGGTTCCGTCATACTGATTATTTCAATAGGGCATTAAGCTGTGGTGGCCGCCGCTCCAATGAAGGCACAGCAGGCATTGGCGCTATTTTAATTCCGGGCACACCGTCTAAGTTTGATGCGGAATCATTTATGCTTGCATGCTCTGCAGGTACCGACCGCACGTTCAATGCAAATGATATCATTGCACTGAATTATTTATATTGATAAAAAATTTAAATTTATAAAAAGGCTGCCTGCACCGGGCGGCCTTTTTATTTTTCATTGAAAATTAATTTACTGAATCTAACGAATGCTATAGGTGCAACTTTTTAAAAAACCTTTTTGCAAGGCAAACAAAATTTTTTTTCTGCTAAATATCAATGGAGTTATCGGGCAGTGTATCGTACTCTCCTTTTACACAGTAATAACCAAAAACCATTAGCCCTGCTGCAATGGGTGTAAAAATGGTAATGATGATTATCCATGGGATGGGCTTGTTAATATCTTTGGTACCGGTGCTGCTGATATTATGTATGGCGCCCATCACTAAAAAATAAATGATTACCGGTGCAATAATTATCCATACCACACCCATCATTTTTTTTACGGCACCTATCAACTTCTGTTGAGGAGAGGTTTCTAATAAACCTGAATTTTTTTGCATCTTTTGTTTATTTAATCATTTACATTTTTATCAACTTTATTATTCAAATACAAAAGCCCAATTACAAAACACAAAGCGGCTACACCTATTGGATACCACAGGCCTACCAAGGGGTCGTTTGTAAATGTTGCAGAAAGTAATGTAGCAATAAAAGGTACCAGTCCGCCAAACACACCGTTGCCAATATGATACGGGAGGCTCATGCTCGTATATCTTATTTTTGTTGGAAATAATTCTACTAAAAAAGCCGCCACTGGTCCATATACCATTGTTACAAAAATTATCATTATCCAGATGAGGAAGATGAATTTCCATTTGAGAGAAGGAGGCAATTGTTTATTAGCAAATGTTGCACTTTTATTAACTGCAATTATTCGGCCTGCTTCCTGAGAAAAATCTCTATCCTTCTTTAATGTATCTTTCACTGTCCTGGAAAATTTAATTCCATTTTTAGTTTGATAAAAAGCTGTTGTTTGAATTGCTGAATCTCCTTGATAATTCTCCACTTTAAAATTTTCATCAATAAAATTTACCTCGCTAATTGTATAATTTTTTACATCCGCATCTT
>JAYWIB010000736.1:0-1769 GCA_043789265.1 Chitinophagaceae bacterium | reverse complement strand
TTGATGGCGATGTCGGCCCGTTCAACCGATGTTTGGTTGGGGCGGACGATTTTTACGTTGTTGATGATGAGGTCGTACATATTTCGTGGTTTTGTAAGACTCTCCGCAGACCTCACAGGTTTATAAAACCTGTGAGGTCTTTTGAAGGTTGTTTAAATTTATCGGTTGTCGGTGTCTTCCAAAAACCTCACAGGTCTGTAAGACCCAGGTTTATAAAACCTGTGAGGTCTTTTGAAGGCTGTAACAATTTGTTATTTAATCGTCGTCTGTATTTTCTAAAATAAATTTCCTCTCAATTAAATCTAACCGGTATCCTTCATGATATTTTATAAATGGCTCAACGCCGCCAAACCACCCCAATACTTCCGTTTTATTCAGCTTGCTGTAGCTGTTGTTGATATAGTTGTGATAAGAAGAATAAGGATGCTCCCTGAAATCTTTTACCAGTCCGTGATGCTGTGCATTCCTATGAATATAGAAAATTATCGAGGTATAATAACTGTCCGAATCAATTTCTTTTCTTCTAAACCTTTCTTGGAACAATCTGCCTGTGCGGTTATAAGCCTTGTTGATTGATTTTGCATAAGCGTTGAAAAGATTTGAAAATGGCTGTGAAAAATATTTTTCACCCTTTCCTTCGGGTCTGGATTTGGTCTTAATAAAAAAATGAAAATGATTGGGCAGCAGGTTGTAGGCAAACAGTTCCGCAACCGGCAAAATATGTTTTTCAAACAATGTCATAAAGTGACCATAGTTTTTCTTTTCCTTGAAAATAACTTCTTTGTTATTGCCACGGTTGTAAATGTGGTAATATGTTTCCGGTTGCAGTATGATTGTTTCTTGCGCCATATCTTTTGAATGCTTTCCTTTTTTGTGGGTTTCAGTTTCCGAAGACCTCACAGGTTTTATAAACCTGTGAGGTCTGGTAAGGCTTCAATTCTTTAAAGAAGAGATTCGGTCATTCTCTAAAAATGCACAATTCCGTTTGTCTTCAGCTTTTTTATTTCTTCCTCACCCAATCCTATCCCCTTTAAAATCTCACTTGTATGCTCTCCAATCTTTGGCGGGTTCAGATGCAGTGATGCCTTTTCTCCACCATAATCCAAAGGTGTTGTTGGCAGTTTGGTTTCAGTTCCATCCGGCAAAACAGTTGGCAATAAGCTGCCGCCTTCATTCAACTGTACATCATCAAACAAATCTTCCGGCTTTGCAATGGGTGCAACCGGAATGGAAGCCATTTCGCATTTCTCCACAATTTCATTCTTGGTAAATGCCAGCATTCTTTTTTCAAGTTCCGGCAAAAACCAATCCCTGTTGTCAATCCTTGCATTGTTTGATTTTAAACTTTCATCAGCCAGCCAGTCATTCCATCCAAACACTTCACAAAAACGCTCCCAATGTTTTTCGCTGATGATGCCCACAAAAACCTGGTCATCGTCTTTGGTGTTGAATATTCTATAGATGCTCCATGCACTTATCCTTGCAGGCATGGGAGGCACAGGCACTTTTGTGATGGCACTGTATGCCATGTGCTGACCCATCAGGAAAGCAGTTGTTTCAAACAGACTTGCTTTTACTTCTTTGCCCAATCCGGTTTTTTCCCTTTCATACAATGCCAGTAAAATTCCGATGTAACCAAACATGCCACCGGTGATATCTATAACGGAAGTGCCTGCCCTTAATGGGTCGCCGGGGCGGCCGGTCATGTACGCAAGTCCACCCATCATCTGCGCCACTTCATCCATGGCATGCCGTTTTTCATAAGGGCC
>JAYWIB010000735.1:0-1770 GCA_043789265.1 Chitinophagaceae bacterium | reverse complement strand
TATTATACACTCTCTACTCTTCCCGTCTATCATGGTGTAAAATTGCTTTCCAAATCCGCACATCCGCACATCCGCACATCAAATCATCCGCACATCCGCAATCACTTTCCATTCAATACCATTTCCCATTTCAGGCTGGTGCCACTGCTTCTTAAAGTTTCTGCCACAGAGCAATATTTATTCATGGACAGTTCGCAGGCCCTGGCTGCTTTTTCTGCGTCCATATTTCCTGTGAGGTAAAAAGTAATCATCAAATCCTGCCACAGCGAGGGTTCTTTACCAGGCTCTCTTTCTCCGGAAATTTTTATAGAAAAATCATCCACCTGCTGGCGTTGTTTTTTTAGAATCATTACAATGTCAATGGCACTGCATCCGCCCAGCCCCATCAGCAACATCTGCATGGGCCGCACACCAGCATCCATCCCACCTGTTTCGCTGCTGGAATCCATCGCTACTGTATGCCCTTTTGCATCTGTGGCTTCAAATCCAAAATCACCGTTCACCCTTTTCAGATTAATTTCTATCATTTCTTAAAATTTTATACAAATATAAATCCTGCAAGCCTTTACTTTGCAATTCTTTACTATATTTCATTGATGGAGTATTTTTTTTACCCACATACTTTTCAGTTAGAAAGCGGTGCTGTATTACCTGAGCTAACTATTTGCTACAGTACTTACGGCACATTAAACAAAGCCCGGAATAACGTGGTATGGGTATGCCATGCACTTACTGCCAACTCAGATGCAGCCGAATGGTGGGATGGTGTAATTGGAAGAAATCATGTAATAGATCCCGAAAAATATTTTATTGTATGTGCTAATATAATAGGTTCATGCTACGGCACTACCGGTCCATTAAGCATTAACCCCGCTACACAAAAACCTTATTACGGTGAGTTTCCGATGGTTACTATCCGGGACATGGTAAATGCACACATCCTCTTACGCAAACATTTGAATATCGAAAAGATTTTTCTGCTGATGGGTGGCAGCATGGGCGGCTACCAGGCTATGGAATGGTGCATCATGGAAAAGAATGTAATAGATAAACTTTTTTTGCTCGCTACATCTGCTACTGAAAGTGCATGGGGCATTGCTACCCATACAGCACAGCGGCTAAGTATTGAAGCGGACTGTACCTGGAAAACTGAAAGCCCTGATGCGGGGGCAAAAGGATTAAAGGCTGCAAGGGCAATTGGCATGCTTACTTACCGCAATTATAATATTATGGTGGCGCAGCAGTCTGATAGTGATGCAGAAAAACTGGATGATTACAAAGCTGCTGCTTACATCCATTACCAGGGCGATAAACTGGTAAAACGTTTCAATGCCTATAGCTACTGGATACTTACCAAGAGTATGGACAGCCACCACATTGGCCGTGGACGGGGAACCGACACTGATGCAGTGTTAAAAACCATTACACAAAAAACATTGCTCATCGGCATAAGCAGCGATATACTTTGCCCGGTAAATGAACAACATTTTTTAGCAGCACACCTGCCTGATGCTACGCTTGTAGAAATTGATTCTGCCTACGGCCATGATGGATTTATGGTGGAGTCCGAAGCAATATCCGCACATCTTTCTGCATGGATAAACAGTTGATGCCACCGTGCAAAAATTTCAATTGGTGATACTTGCAATCGAGTAGGAAGTAAGGTATTATTTCCCTTACTGTCCTCTCACACCACCGTACGTGCCGTTCGGCATACGGCGGTTTGTTAAAATAATGATGGCTGCGTTTCTTCGGTTACCCTTTTGTAAG
>JAYWIB010000734.1:0-1771 GCA_043789265.1 Chitinophagaceae bacterium | reverse complement strand
GCAACGAATACACGGTATTGATTACAGGTAATTATGACAATCCTTTATCTGCACTAATTTACAATCCTGTAGAAAGAATATTTCATGCTTCTTTGCCGGAAGAAGAAAAGTTTTTAAGTTTTGACAGGTTGTGGGAAATTTATGAAGAAGAAACTCCTATGCCGGGAGAAGAAAATTTTTATGAGTATGAATTACCGGATAAAAATTTGCTGGACGAAATAAAAAAAATAGGCTGGGATGCCTATGTGGCCACCAAAGGAAAAGGCTATACACGTGTGGATATAAGAAGAGACAGCAACACAGGCAAACTGTACGTGCTGGAAGTAAACGCCCAGTGCGGTATCAGTGAGGACGAAGACTTTACATCTATTGGCGCCATACTGCGGCTGAATGGAAAAACTTTTACCGAGCTGGTAATTGAAATATTAAATGGTGCCCTGGAAACACATGCAGCTAAATTGCCAAAGCAACCCAAATCAAAAAGATTAAAACTGGAATATATTTTGCCACTCGGAAAACTGGGTGACACTGCCTGAGTATAACTAATGATGCCGCAAGAAAAATTATCTGCTACCAACAATCTGCCCGATTTTACAAACCTGCGCATTTGTGTGCTGCAGCCAGATTATTCCACCAGTAATGTGGATTATCAAAACTATGATCCTCCAAGGGATCTGTCGCACCTTATACCGGAGGCGCACTTTGACAATGTTTTTTTAAATAAGCTCACTACTTACCGCCAGCTAAAAGAATTAAAGAAAAACAAGTACGATGTTTTTGTAAATCTGTGCGAAGGATATCTTGAATGGTCCATTCCATCAGTAGATGTGATATATACGATGGAACTGCTTAATATGCCATTTACAGGGCCCACTTCTTTGTTATACGATCCTCCCAAAGAATTAATGAAATATGCGGCGTACACAGCAGGGGTGGATACGCCTGCCTATGTATTGCTGCAGAACGAAGATGATGTAGAAACGGAATGCAGCAGGCTTCGTTATCCATTATTTGTAAAACCACACAAAGCGGGTGACAGCCTTGGTATAGATGAAAAAAACCTTGTAAATAACCCGGCAGAACTAAAAAACAAAACCGCTGCAATAAGTGATGAATACGGGCCGCTGCTGGTGGAAGAATATATAAACGGAAGAGAATTTACAGTAATGGTTGCTGCCAATGCAGATGGAAAAAGTGTAACCACCTTTCGGCCGGTGGAATATATTTTTCCTGAAGGCAATTCTTTTAAAACATATGCTTTAAAAACTTCTGAACTACATCCCAATGCAAACATACCGGTAACGAATGCAGCGTTGAATGATCAGTTGAGAGAGGCAGCCACAAAAATTTTTAATGGATTTAATGCGGCAGGCTATGCCCGGCTGGATTTTAGAATGGATGCAAACGGAACCCTTTTTTTTCTTGAAATTAATTTTACCTGTTCTGTTTTTTACAGGGATGGCTATGAAGGAAGTGCAGATTATATATTAAAGCATGATGGATTTGGCCAGGCCAATTTTTTGCGCCACGTCATTACGGAAGGTATCAGCAGGTATAAAAGAAAGCAAAAAAAATATTATATGAAGGGCAACTCTATTGCAGGATACGGCATTTATGCGGCCTGTGATATTGCTACCAACGAACTGATTTTTAAAGGGGAAGAGACTCCACAGCGTATTGTAACCCGCCGCCATGTAGACCATCTCTGGTCTGTTAACGAAAAAGAAATTTTTAGAAAGTACGCTTATCCGCTCAGTAATGAAGTATTTTT
>JAYWIB010000733.1:0-6160 GCA_043789265.1 Chitinophagaceae bacterium | reverse complement strand
TTTCTGTGGAGGCGTATATCAAAAGAGATTTTGAACACCTGTGCATCAGCTTTGGCTGTACCGGCGGGCAGCACCGCAGCGTATATGCTGCTGAAGCCATTGCAAGGCACCTGCGCAATAAATTTAAAGTAAGGCTGGAAGTGCAGCACCGCAATAAAAAAAACTGGAGAACAGTATGAAAGCAATGATTTTTGCAGCAGGCCTTGGCACCCGCTTTAAGCCGTGGACCGACAGTCATCCAAAAGCACTGGCACCGGTTAACGGTAAGCCACTGCTGCAGCGGAACATTGAATACCTGCACCAGTACGGCATTACAGATGTAGTGGTAAATGTGCATCATTTTGCAGACCAGCTTATAGCCGCCATAAAAGATAACAATGGCTGGGGCAGCAATGTGAGTATAAGTGATGAAAGAGATGAAGTATTGGAAACGGGGGGCGGCCTGTTAAAAGCAAGACCATTGCTGGAAGACAACGATCCTTTTGTAACGCTGAATGCAGATATTTTAACCAACCTTGATATCAATAAACTGCTGGACTTTCATAAGCAAAAAAAATCCCTCGCATCTTTTGGCATTACCAGCAGGCCCTCCTCCCGAAATTTTTTATTTGATGAAACCGACAGACTCTGCGGCTGGATAAATACCAGTACCGGAGAAAAAAAAATATCAATAGATAAACCAAACCTGCGCCCCATGGCTTATAGCTGTGTGGTAATTTTTGAACCAACTATTTTTAACCTGATACCACAGCGTGGAAAATTTTCTTTAGTAGATACTTACCTCAGCCTTGCTGCACAGCATCCCATTTATGGATACGATCATTCCGGTGATAAACTGGTGGATGTGGGCAAACCGGAAAGTGTAGCCGTTGCAGAAGCACAATTTGCCTGATGCATCAATGCTTTATCAATATTTTACGGGTGATGGTTTCGTTGTTGTATGTGAGCTTCAGCAGGTAGGCACCATCGGGGTATGCGGCTGTGTTGATGGAAGCCACGGCTGACAGCATCTGCGTCATAAATATTTTTATGCCCATCGCATCATACAGTTCAATAAAAGTTTTTTGATTAAAATTATACGGACTGCTCACTGCAATAAAATTTGCTGCCGGGTTTGGATAAATGGTAAAATTATTTTTACCCGGTTTATTATTCAGTAATACAATGCTGCTGTAAATAAAACTGCCGTCATTGTCTGTCTGTTTTATGCGGTAATATAAATTTCCAAAAGGAATATTGCTGTGCTGCAGTTGATAGCTGGCTTTTTGTGCATCGCTGATAGTAAGCTTCCCCAGCGATGTCCAGCTTCGGGCATCACTGCTGTACTGCACTTCAAAAGATTGTGCATTTACCACAGGCGTGGCTACTATCCATTTTATCCATGCATTGTTATTTACCACGCTGGCATCTATTTGTAAAAAATGCACAGGCAATGTACGGAACACATAAGGTGTGGGTGTATTCTCTCCGGCATCGCTGGCATTGCCATTTTGATTGGGGTCAACAATATTAGCACCACTGCCGCAGTTGATAGATGAATCTGAAACATTTACAAGGCTTGCTGTGCCGCCCGTAGCGCCAATGTCGGCCGAGGCAATGGCCGAGTTCAAATAAATTATTCCAGAGCTAAGGTTGGTAACCCTGCAGCTCACCAGTACTTTAAAATAATAATCATTTTTTGTAAGCGTATTATTGGGAAGATTTTGATTTGGCAATAACAGTGAAGTAACGGTAGTGCCATTGTAAGCAGGCTGCAGTTTAAGCCCTGCAAGATTGAACCCCGGCACAAAACTTACCGATACATTTGAAACATTGGCGGCGCCAAAAACTTTTCCTAAATCTTCCTGCAGGTTAATGTTGTTGAGTATAACATTTCCCAGATTTTCAGCATACAGTTCGTAAGTAATATCAGCCGTATTACTGTTGATGATGGCACTACCCACAATGCGTTTGGTGCAGCCAACGGAAGGTGTAAAGCTGCTGTTGTCAATAGGCGACTGATTATTCTGAGAACTTTTTTCTGTACCAAGTACGCCGCTGCTGATGTCATAATCAAAGTAATAACAGTTGCCTGCAAAGTCCTGCCCTGTTACTTCCAGCGTACCATTTAAGTAAGCAAGACCATAACAGTTTTTAGGCAGCGTTTGCAAAAAGTCAACAGAAGATCCTGAAGCGGCATCATAGTTTTTTACTTCATATAATTGGGAGGGATTGTCGCCCAAGGTTAGGAACATGCGTCCGTTTGGTATAATGGTAATATCGCCGCTGGTAATGCGTGTGGGAAAGCGATCCGGCGGAAACTGCAGCACCCTGCTATTGATAACGGCACCGGTGTTTATATCCAGTTTGTCCAGACTGCAGGTTCCGTTTTCTGCATCATAATCCGCAAGCGACCACAGGTCTCCGTTGTTATCAAACTCAAAATTATTGGACACATAATTATAGGTGTAGTCAGGCGTGGCAGGTATGGCTGCAGGGCAGGTGATGTTTCCGGGCAAACCAATATCGAGTACCCATATTTTTGTTTCTGTAAAGCTTCTTACATCGGCTACATATATTTTGTTGTTTTTAGGATTGTATGCTATAAACACGCCGAAAAAATCAGGCACCTGTGCCGACAAGTCGCACTGGGCAAGCACCTCCGGCGTACCTGTTAACGGATTTTTTATGATGGAGAAACCAGGTGATACAGAACCTGTGCAGGAACTGCTGCCAAAGTTTATGAGTAAGGAACGCTGGGCATTGCCGGATGTATAAGCCAATACATTGATGAGCAATACAGAGCAATACAAGATTGTTTTTTTGAACCCCATTGAATTAATTTTTAGTATGCTTTACTTATAGCTAAGGGGGAATTTTCTAAAGGTATAATACAGGATAGTGAATCAGATTGTAAAACCAATAGCAGCAGCCGCTTTGTAAAAATAGGTTTTTATTTAAAAGAAAGTTGTAGGAAAAATGTCGCTTCAAGACCCCACAGGTTTTTAGAACCTGTGAGGTGGGTTAGAAGAATTATTAGCTGGATAAATAAAAAATATTGCTGTAAATATTTTATTAATCCTTCTTCTCAAACAAATCTTTTTTGTCCACCACTTTTACTTTATCTTTTTCTTTAAGCAGTTTGCTCACCACCTCGTAAGAGCCGGTAATTACTTCTTCGCCTTCTTTGACACCTTCGGTAATTTCAATGTAGTTAATGTCCTGGATAGCAGTTTTCACTTTAACTTTTTTTACAGTGCCATCTTTTTGCAGTACAAACACCACAACTTCTAAATCGTCTGTACTGGCGGCATTTTCTTCTTTATCCTTACCGTCATCTTTTGCATTTTTTTTATTGCTGTCGTTGGGGTCACGTGTGGTAACGGCATTGATGGGCACACTCAGTACACTGGCATGTGTTTTTGTCTGTATGTCGGCACTGGCGCTCATTCCCGGGCGAAAAGGAAAACTTCCTTTGCCGAGCAGGTCAGCATACGATTCGGGCAGCAGCCGCACATACACTTTATAATTGGTAACATCATTGCTGGTATTGGCCAGTGTGCTTTGGGCAGCAGCGCCATTGTTGCTGCTCGCTATCTGCGTTACAATGCCTTTAAATTTTCTGTCGGTATATGCATCTACGGTTACTACTGCACTGTCGCCGAGGTGCAGCTTGGGTACATCACTTTCGCCCACATCCACCCTTACTTCTATTTTAGACATGTCTGCAATACGCAGCATTTCTGTACCGAGTGTAAAACTGTTGCCTGCCACCTTCTCTCCTTTTTTTACATTCAGTAAACTTACCACACCATTCATTGGAGCCACTATTACTGTTCTGCCTAAATCTTTATTTGCCTTTGCCAGGCTGGCTCTTGCACTCTGCACAGCAGCTTCGCCGCCACGTATGCCCTGCCTTGCAGCATTGTAATTTGCTTTGGCTGCTTTAAAATTTGATTCAGCAATATTAAATTCATTGCGGCTGATCACTTTATCATCAAACAACTGTTTCTGCATGCTGTACGTTTTATCTGCCTGCTCCAGTTGCGCTTCCAGTGCGTTTATGGCTGCCTGTGAGTTAGCCACCTGCGCCTGGCTTTGGGCCACACCGCTGGATGCCTGGCTGGCCTGTATGCTGTATATGTCTGCATAAATTCGTGCCAGCACCTGCCCTTTTTTTACAGTGTCGCCTTCATCCACTGTCAGCTCTGTTATCTCGCCGCTAATATCCGGACTCACCTTTACTTCAATTTCAGGATAAATTTTTCCGCTGGCATTTACAATTTCTGTAACGGTTCGCCGCTGTACTTTTTCGGCTGTTACCTTGGTGCCTTCATCTTTGCCAAACACACCGCCAGCCTTTAATCCAGCCAATACCACTATCAGCAATATCAGGCTTATCAAAATCCATTTAACTGTTTTACTCATAATTTTTTCTTTTATCGTGAAAGGGTGAAGGGTGAATGGTGAAGGGTGAATGGTGAATGGTCAATAATGAATGGTCAATAGTGAATGGTCAATAGTCAATGGTCAATGGTGAATGGTCAATAAACTTCGAGCATTATGCACACTATTTACATCCACTAATTTTAAAATAAATAACATAACAATTCCAACATACCAAACCCAAATCCTTTAACCTTAACCTTTAACCTTAAACTTTAAACCCTTAAACTTTAAACCCTTAACACGTAACCTTTAACCCGTAACCTTAAACCTTAAACCCTACAACTTCAACCCCTGCCCTTTATAAAACTCGAGCACTTTCATCCGGAATACATATTCATATTGTGCCAGCAGTTTATCTGTAAGTGCACGGGTAAGGTTGTTTTGACTGGTAATTAACTCAAACGTACTCAGCAAGCCGGCTGCATATCTTTTTTCGGCATAGCCCAGTGTTTTTTGAGTAATGTTGTATGTATTTACAGATGCATTGTAGCGCTCCAGCGCAGAAGCAGCGTTGGTATACGCCTGATAAATATCCTGCTTTAGCTGCAGGTCGGCCTGCTGTATTACCAATTGCGCATTTTGTACATCCAGCTTCGATCGCTGGTAAGCAGTTTTTGCAGTACCGCCATTGCTAAAAATGGGCACATTGACAGCGAAGCCAAAATTTTGCCTGAAATTATTATCTATCTGTGTGCCGTATCCCTGCCACAATTCGCCAAAGGATTTTTTTCCCTGCGTAAAACTCACATTGGGTTCCTGCAGATTGTAATTGACGCCATTGATATTTACTACCGGCCCCAGCGGATTTACAGGATTGTAACCAGAAAAATTTACACCGGTAACTTTTTTAAATGGATTGGCAAAATTGGTACCCAACCCAACAAAACCTGACAGCACCGGGTAAAGCGAGGCACGGGCCACCTTCGTATTTGTTTCAGCAGATTTCAGCCGCAGCAAATTTACTTTTTGCGCAGGCTGGTTTTTTATCGCCATATCAAAAACATAATCCGGCTGCATGTCGGCCATTGATTCCACCGGAATTAAATTTACCGGCGGCACCTCAATGTCAAAGGGAGCAGCCGCATCCAGGCTAAGCAATGCTTTCAGTTGCAGCAGACTTAGTGCAGCAGTGGCTCTTGCATTTATGATTGCAATGCTATCCCGTGCCAGTTGCGCTTCCAGCTCTGCCGCATTCAGCTCGGGCAGGGCACCTGCATTTACTCTTTTACGGGTGGCGGTTAGTTGATTGTTTGTTTGCTCAAATTGTATTTGTGCTACAGTAATTTGTTCCGTATTTAGCAAGGCCTGTAAAAATGCTGTGGCTACGGAAAGGGCTATATCATTTTTTGCCTTCTCTACATTTGCCTGCGCTGCAGCCACATCATAGCGGGCTGCTGTTAAAGAATTTTTTATTCTGTGCCAGTTAAAAATTACTACATCTGCATTCAGGTTAAATCCCTGAAACAATAACTGTGTGGTGGTAAACTGGTTGGTGGTAGGGTCTACCGAGCGGCCCAACTGCAGGCCTGTATTGTTAGAAAAATTTGCATTGGGATAAATTGAATTTTTTGCCTGCCTTTCACTCAGTGCCGATCCGGCGGCCACAATTTGCTGCTGCTTTACATTGATATTATTTTGCCATGCGTACTCCACGCATTTTCTCAATCCCCATTTTTCCTGGGCAAAAATAGCCGGGCACCATGCCATGGCAATTAATAAATAACTCAGGTAA
>JAYWIB010000732.1:0-1772 GCA_043789265.1 Chitinophagaceae bacterium | reverse complement strand
TTATATGGGTATTGCTGATGAGTAACCTGATGGCATTGCTGCTGCAGGGTTTATCGGCCCGCCTGGGCATAGTACGTGGCAGAGATTTGGCGCAGGCTAACAGGGAGGCATACCCCAAAGCTGTAAACCGGTGCCTGTATGTACTGGCCGAAGTGGCCATTGCCGCCTGCGACCTGGCAGAAGTGCTGGGCATGGCCATTGGTATTCAGTTGCTGACGGGCATGCCCCTTACCTGGGGCGTGGGCATCACCATTGCCGATACCTTTCTGCTGCTGTACCTGCAGCGGCTGGGCATCAGAAAAATGGAAGCTTTTATCATAAGCCTGGTGGCCGTGGTGGCTGTGTGTTTTTTAATAGAAATTATTTTTGCTAAGCCCTCCCTGGGCGAAGTAGCCAAAGGTTTTATTCCGCACCTGCAAAATGATGAGGCGCTGTACATTGCCATCGGCATTATTGGCGCCACGGTAATGCCCCACAATTTATATCTCCACTCCTCCCTGGTGCAGACACGTAAAATTGACCGCACAGATGAAGGCATCAAACAGGCAATAAAATTTAACCGCATAGACAGCACCATTGCGCTCAACATTGCCTTCTTTGTAAACGCTGCCATACTGGTGCTGGCGGCCACCGTGTTTTTTAAAACGGGCAACTCCCAGGTGGCTGCCATTAAAGATGCACACCAGTTACTGGCGCCTTTGTTGGGTCAATCGCTGGCACCCAAATTATTTGCCATCGCCCTGATAGCAGCAGGACAAAGCAGCACCATTACCGGTACACTTGCCGGGCAAATAGTAATGGAAGGCTACCTGCGCCTCCGCATTAATCCGTGGATACGCAGGCTGGTTACCAGGTTGCTGGCCATCATCCCGGCATTGATTGTAATACTGGTGTATGGCGAAGAAAAAATTGATGCACTGCTGGTGCTGAGCCAGGTAATACTGAGCCTGCAGCTGGGCTTTGCCATAATACCGCTGATACATTTTGTAAGTGATAAAAAAACAATGGGCAAATTTGCCATCAGCACACTTACTAAAATAGCCGCATGGGTCATTGCGGGCATATTGGTTTTTTTAAATTTTAAAATGCTGGTAAATGAATCTGCCGGTATTTTTATGAACAGTGCATTGGCACCCAAAATAATGGTGATAATTTTTGCCATAGCATTTATATGCCTGCTGCTGTATATTTTATTGCATCCTTTTTTTAGTAAACACTTAGATAAAGCGCCTATACAAATTCATCCTGAAAAAACATTGCTGAAAGAACTGGTGATACCACAGTTTAATAAAATTGCCATTGCGCTGGATTTTTCGGTGCATGATGAAAAGCTGCTGGCCTTTGCCATTGGCCAGGGAAAAAAAGATACCAGCTACCTGCTCATTCACATTGTAGAAAGTGCCTCTGCAAAAATGCTGGGGCATGAAAGTGATGACTACGAAACCAGGAAAGACAAAGAAACACTGGAAGCTTATGTACAGCAATTAAATGCATTGAACTTACAGGCCGAGGGGCAGCTTGGTTTCCGCAACCGCTCCAAAGAAATTGTACGCATAGTAAAAACAATGGAAGCAGATATGCTGGTACTTGGCGCTCACGGCCATACCGGGCTTAAAGATTTTATTTATGGCGAAACGGTAAATAGTGTGCGGCACGAATTAAAAATTCCGGTGCTGGTGGTAAACTTTTGATGCAGGTAAACCAACTTTTTTCTTATGACATATTCTGCTGAATGCTTCAAAGCATTTTACTGCAAGGCATTTATTATTACA
>JAYWIB010000731.1:0-6173 GCA_043789265.1 Chitinophagaceae bacterium | reverse complement strand
ACCCGCATGTCGGAAACGATTGCGTTAACGTTTGTGCTGGTGCTTCTTTCTGCAGCAGCAATGGCGCAGACAGTTGTTACCGGTAAGGTAACCGATTCAAAAGATGGTTCTCCGGTGGCGGGGGCTACTGTATTTGTTAAAGGCACCAAAGTATCTGTGCAAACAGGTGCTGACGGTATCTACAGAATAACAGTACCGGAAAAAGCCAACACACTTGTAATTACTTCTGTAGGTTTTGCCCGCCAGGAAGTTCCTTTTAACGGGCAATCAAGTGTAGACGTAAATTTTGTTTCTACCAGCCAGCAATTAAATGAAGTGGTAGTGGTAGGATATGGTACGCAGGTAAGAAAATTTATGACTGGTTCTGTATCTAAAGTAGATTCTAAAGTGCTTACAAGCACACCGGCACCCAGCTTTGATGCTGCTTTACAGGGGAGAGCACCCGGGCTGCAGGTGCAGCAGGCAAACGGTTCATTAGGTGGCGCTGTAAGAATAAGGGTAAGAGGCACTAGCTCTATTTCGGGCAGTGGCGATCCTTTGTATGTAGTAGATGGTATACCTTTTGCAAACGGTGATAACCAGGCAGGCTTTGGCAGCGGGCTGGACGCCACCAAAGCAAATAATACCAATCCATTGGCTACCATCAATCAAAACGATATTGAATCAATAGAAATTTTAAAAGATGCTGCTTCGGCTTCCATCTTTGGGGCCCGTGCAGCAAATGGTGTAATATTAATTACCACAAAAAAAGGCCGCACTGGTAAAACGCAAATCAATGTAGACGCCATCACCGGCCGATCAAAAATAACCCGTAAACTGCCTTTATTAAATGGTGCCGAGTGGTATCAGTTGTATAATGAAGCAAGAGTAAATGATGGTGGCCTGCCATTGGGTTCCAATCAGCAGATACCCGGTCAGGCATTGGGCTATGTATATGACCCCTCTAAAAACACAGACTGGATTGATGAAACAACACAGGACGGCAGCCTGTATGAAGCCAATCTTTCTGCAAGAGGTGGTAATGAAAAAACACGTTTCTTTTTAAGCGGTGTGTACAGGGAGGAAAAAGGTGTACTAACTGGAAATAAGTTTAGAAGAATTGGAGGAAGGGCAAACATTGATAACAAGGCCTCCGAAAAATTAGATTTGGGTGTGCAGTTTGGTATGTATTCCAGCAGAACAAATGAAGTACCTACTTCATTCAATGGTGGTATTGGATGGGCTCAGTCTCAGGCCCTGCCCATTTATCCGGTATACAATGCAGACGGCAGCTTTTTTGGTACTCAAACCAAACAAAATATTTATATCAATCCTTTGGCACAATTGCAAAATACATTCATTAATCTTCAGTTAAGAACCTTTGCAAATGTACACGCCACTTATAAGTTTACTAAAACATTGTCTTTCCGTTCTGAGGTAGGTCTTGATTTAACTAACCAGCGTGAAAATGCTTATACCCAGCCTTACAACCGCTGGTATAACAATACACAGCTTGCTGCTGCGGCTGAAAGAAACTTAACGCTCACCAATATCAACACCAACAATTATTTTACGTTTAATAAAAGTATCAACGACAATAATAAAATTGATGCTACAGTGGGTATGGCATTTAACATGATCAAATATCATGAAATTTCTTTCCAGCCAAGAGATGGCGGTGTAGGGTTTGTGAATCCATATTATACAGAAGGTACAGCAGGCCTGGTATGGTCTCCGCTGGCTCCGGCTTCGGTTAGCAACGGTTCACCATTAAATGTTTATAGAAACAGAAATGATAACGGGTTTCTCTCTTATTTTGCCCGGTTGAATTATCGCCTCAATGAAAAATATCTTTTTGGAGTAAGTATTAGATCAGATGGTTCTCCAAATAGGTTTGGTCCCAATAAAGTGTATGGCACTTTCCCGGCTGTATCAGCAGGATGGATAGTTTCTGAAGAAAAGTTTTTAAAAGGAAGTTCTCTGGTTAACTTCTTAAAAATTCGTACATCCTATGGTCTTACTGGTAATGCAGAGATTGGAACCTTCAGGTTCCTTTCGCTATACAACAATGCCGGTGGGTATGCAGGAATCAATGGACAGACTCAATCACAGCCGGAAAATCCCAACTTAACATGGGAAAAAGGACAGCAATTTGATGTAGGTATTGATTACGGACTTTTTAATAATAAAATAAACGGCAGCATTAGTTTTTATACCAAAACAAGTAATAATTTATTGCTGAATAGACCAGTACAGCGTTCTACAGGCTTCGACAACATAGCTGCTAATGTGGATGTACAGGTACGAAACAGGGGCGTTGAATTTGTAGTCAATTCAACCAATATAGCCACCAAAGATTTCCGCTGGACATCTTCGCTGAATGTATCGCACAACTCAAATAAAGTGCTTACTGTAGCAGGTTTCGACAATCCGGACTTTTTAGATTTAAGTGAAGGCGATACACGTGTGATAGCCGGCTATCCTCTGGGCATCAATTATTTGCCTATTTACGCAGGTGTGGATCCAGCAAATGGCGACCAATTAATTTTGGAAAAAGGAACAGGTAAAAAAATAAAACTTACTCCGGCATCTCAAAATGAAAACAGGGTACCCGTAGGCACTCCAATTCCCGATTATTTTGGTGGCTTTGAAAATACATTTTCTTACAAAGGCATAGAACTTAATTTTTTATTGAGTTTCCAGTCTGGAAATACTATTTATGATGATGGTGCAAAATACCAGATGGGCGGCAGGCTTGGAAGCTGGAACCAGCGCAGGGAATTGCTTAGCAGGTGGCAGAAGCCTGGTGATATTACAGATGTGCCCAGAGTTTCTTTGATAGAAGGTGGCAATGCTGACAACAGCAATTCATCCCGTTATTTATATGATGTTTCTTTCCTGCGCTTACGCACAGTTTCTTTGGGTTATTCTTTACCACAGCACATAATAAGCAAGCTTAAAATTGTAAATGCACGTATTTATGTAGCAGCACAAAATTTGCTGACATTTAGTAAATATGCCGGATGGGATCCTGAAGTAGTAAGGTACAGGTTTAACAACGGTGCCTCTAACGGAGCATCTAATGCACCTTATTTACCCACACCACAGAGTAAGAGCATAAATATTGGTATCAATGTTACTCTATAAATTTACTATAACAGGATAAACTAAAAATAAAGACAATGAAAAAAGCAATATTATATATTCTGGCAGTGGTTACGATAACCGCATCCAGTTGCGAAAAGCTCATTAATAAACTGCCCACAGATGCCCAGCCTGGTGACGAAGTTTTGAAGTCAGCAGGTAATGTACTCGCCGTACTTGCATCTTCTTACAACCGCTTTGCCGATGGTAATTTTTTAGGCGGAGAGATACAAAGAACTGCTGAGTTGTATGGTGATCAACTAGATCTATCTAACGCTACCGGTGGAGCACCAGCGCAATTTGTAAGCAGGCAGTTTAATACATTTAACCAGCAGGGCAGGGATATTTGGATTACCGGCTATGAAGCAATTGCAAGAGCCAACACGGTATTGGGTGCAATTGAAAGTGCTGCATTTAGTGATACCTCTGCCGCCGCAAAAGCAAGCTGGAAAGGAGAGGCTTTATTTATCAGGGGTGTTGCTCATTTTGAGCTGGTACGAATTTACGCAAAGCCATATACAAGTTCTCCCGCCACTAATCCGGGCGTAGTATTAAGGCTGAAAGCGCTTACTGCTTCAGAAACACAGGTAGAGGCACAAAGAAGTACAGTACAGCAAACGTATGATGCAGTAATTGCAGATTTAAAACAAGCCGAATCTTTATTGCCTGCCACCAACGGTGTACGTGCCACTAAATGGGCAGCCAAGGCTTATCTCGCAAGAATTTATTTTAGCATGGCTGATTATGCCAATGCATATACTTATGCCAATGATGTAATTGAAAATGGTGGTTTTAGTTTGGGAGACGATGTTACAAGTGTATTTAAAACCAATGGCAACATTACACAGGTACCGGCCGGAGCAGTGTATATGGTGTTAGGAGATGCAGGCAGGTTAAGAGGCAATTTTTGGAATTCAAACCTGGATAATACCTTCCTGCCACTCGGCAGTAACATTGCTCAAACCATTTCTACAAAAGGGGGTACACGTAAAACAAGTTTAACAGCTATTGCGCCAAATGATAAATCTGTTTCTTTAAAATGGAGTCAGCTACAGGACGGAGCAGTAAACGTTCCTATTATCAGATTGGCAGAAATGTATTTAATACGTGCTGAATCCAGTGTATTAAAGGGCGGCTTTGCAGATGCAGATGTAAGGGCAGATTACAATGCAGTTAGAGCTGTAGCTGGTGTAGATGCTGATGAAACCACCACTGGTGCCGAAGCATTACTTACTGCTATACGTACAGAAAGGGAAGTGGAATTTTTTACAGAAGGAATGAGCTATCATGAATTGCGCAGGCTTAAAGCGCAGGTAAGAGGCATTGCTTACGATGATGCAAAAGGCTTATTAAAAATACCCGATGGCGAAGTAAGGGTAAATCCTTCCATGATTCAAAACTGATAATTCAATTTTATACATTAAAATAAAAAAAATGAAAAAAATAATCGTAGCATCATTTATCTGCGTACTGTTTGCAGCAGTCCTTATAAGTTCGTGCAAAAAAATAACCTATGCTAGTATAGGAGAACCTATCAGCCTGCAGCAAAATTTAATTGGCAACTGGAAATTAGACAGCATTGAACAGGTTGATCAGAATGCTGTGGATAAAGGTTTTCCTGCCTATGTGCAAAAACAAAATATCACCGGCTTGTTTGGCTACAGCACTGTATCCGCTTCATTTACATCGGGCGGTGATTATACATTTACAAACCCGGATAATGCACCTTTATTTTTTGATGCCGCTGGCAAATGGACACTGGTGGAAAATGGCGGACCATTGCGGATAAAATTAGCCGGAGCAGACCGTACAGATACGTTGGATTTTGCAAAAGCCTACAGAGTATCCGACAACAAACTTGCCTTGCGATACAACAGGGCTTTTTACACCGGAGCCAAAAAAGTATTTGTGTATTATAATTTTAATTTTTCCAAAAAATAGCCTGGCAAAAATTGCAGTCTAAAAGTTTATAATTATTAAAAACAGTAATAATGAAAAAAATAATTGCCTTCATAATATTAGCCGCCGCATCGTTTTATACGTATGCACAATCGGCAAGCGTAAACCCATCGAGGTTTACTGCAGAAGATCAAATTGTAATTACAATCGACTTAAATGGTGCTGCACTTGGTGATGGTGGAGAAGATGTATTTCTTTGGGGTTTTGTACCGGGCTGTTGCGGCTCGCCGCTAAATGACCAGAACGGGTTTGGCTGGGGTAACTCCAATCCCCTTGCAATGCTTACGCCAATAGGCGGTAAAAAATATACATACACACTTACGCCTACAGCGTACATGAGTAAAACAGCGGCAGAAATTGGCGGTACGTTTGGCTTTCTGGCAAAAAATAAAAGTGGCAGCAGGCAAACACAGGATTTTACATTTCCTGTTGATCCGCTGACCTTTTCTGAAAATGTGTTCAGAATTTTTCCATCCAAATTTACACAAGATGATGTGGTAACATTTTACATGGATAAAAATTTACTTGACCCATCTAAAGAAGCGCTGAAAAATGCGGAAGAAGTGTATGTATATACTGACATTGATTATGTAAATCCTGATGGCGCTGGTGGGTATTTCCAGGTATCACAATATTGCGAACCATTAAACACCGGCGATGGTAATTATTACACAGACCAAACAACCGTGGCAGATAACACAGGTTTAAAAGCAAAAGACTTTGGTAACGGATTGTTTGGCTGGACGATTGTTCCATCTAAGTTTTTCAGGATAGGCGAGGCTGGTGATAAGTTTCCTCCAGCGGGTTCAAAAATTACTAAGATTAAAGTGCATTTCAGAACAAGGCTTAGCCCTTACTGCCCTTTTACCACGGGTGATTCAGGTTCATTGGGAGATAAATTTGGTTTCCCCGTTACTCAATAATTATTTTAATCAGATACATTATTGCTTGCTAATAAATAAGAGGCTATCCTGCAAATGGACAGCCTCTTGTTTTTTACTAAAACTGAAAATAAATAAACGAGCTGCTGCTTTCCTGGCTCCATATCAGCAGCAATAAAAGTACCGACCATACAATGCCCAGCAGCCACC
>JAYWIB010000730.1:0-1775 GCA_043789265.1 Chitinophagaceae bacterium | reverse complement strand
AGGCAATTGCCCATCTGCAATACAAAAACTTATTGCACGTATGTGATCGGCTATTACACGGAAGGCCACACTTTCTTTATCATCACCTGCTGTATATTTTTTGCCGCTAATTTTTTCTGTTGCTTCAATGGTGCCGGAAAATACATCTGTATCGTAATTGCTGTTTTTGTTTTGCAATACCCTTACCAGTCTTTCAAAGCCCATGCCTGTGTCCACGTGTGTAGCGGGCAATGGTTCCAGCGTGCCGTCTTTTTTACGGTTGTACTGTATAAATACATTGTTCCATATTTCAATTACCTGCGGATGATCTTTATTTACCAGTTCTCTTCCGGGCGTTTGTTTTCTTTCGTCATCCGGGCGGCAGTCCACATGTATTTCGCTGCAGGGGCCGCAGGGGCCGGTGTCGCCCATTTCCCAAAAATTATCTTTTTTATTGCCAAACACTATTCTGTCTGCAGGCAAAATTTTTCTCCATTCGGCCAGTGCAATTTTTGATGCAGGTAAATTTTCTTTTTCATCTCCTTCAAAAACGGTAACGTATAGACGATCTTTTTTTATTTGATACACTTCCGTAAGCAGCTCCCAACTCCATGCGATGGCCTCTGCTTTAAAGTAATCGCCAAAGCTCCAGTTGCCCAGCATTTCGAACATGGTGTGGTGATAAGTATCCACACCCACTTCTTCCAGGTCATTGTGCTTGCCGCTTACACGCAGGCATTTTTGTGTGTCCACAGCTCTTTTATAAGGCGCCTGTTTATTACCTAAAAAATAATCTTTAAACTGGTTCATCCCTGCGTTGGTAAACAACAGGGTAGGATCATCTTTTAAAACGATGGGTGCAGAAGGCACAACAGTATGTCCTTTTGATTGAAAAAAATCGAGAAATTGCTGGCGTATTTCAGCGCTCGTCATCATAATCCTTTATGGTTTGAGGTTGATTTTTGTAATTTATCAGTCTATATTTGTACACCTTTCTGCGGCGTGGCGCAAAGGTAAAGAAACAGTGCTGAAAATGATTGGCCTTGCAATACACTGTATATAAGAAGTTGTGATGAATGAAAATTGTGCTGCAATTTTTTTTGCTGAACGGGTTACCACATGGCTTATCAGCAGCAACAGTTTATTTTTTTTAATAGAAATATTTAATATCCATTGACCGCAAAACCGCTTTACAGCGGCAGACAGCGCATGAAAAAAATAAAATATTACTATAACACTAACACACTCCGCTATGAAAAGCTGGTGACTCCTTTCCGGGTAAAACTGCTGCGTATTTTTGGTTTTCTTTCTGCACTGCTTGTAAGTTCTGCCCTTGTTATTTGGTTGTATACAAAATTCATCCCCAATCCTTATGACAAACAACTTCAACTGCGGTATCAACTGCTGAAAGAAAATTATGGCAGCCTTACCACCGAAGTAAAAACGCTGCAGCAGCAAATGGCTGAGCTGGAGAAAAGAGACAATGAAGTATACCGTTCTATTTTTGAAGCCAACCCGCTGCCCGACAGTGCCAGGGCAAAACTGACAGCGCAAAAAAAAGAACTTGATAAAATAAATGTAATGGGCGATGATGAACTTGGGTCGGGCATTGCCGCAGGACTTAATAATATTAAAGCAAGGATAGAATACCAGCAGAACAGTTATGACGGCATTGAAAAATTAATTAAAAACCAGGGTCAAAAGCTGGGCAGCATACCCGCCATACAGCCAGTGAGCAATAAAGAACTTACAAGAATTGCAAGTGGTTTTGGTATGCGGATACATCCTATTTATGG
>JAYWIB010000729.1:0-1775 GCA_043789265.1 Chitinophagaceae bacterium | reverse complement strand
ATATGAAAAGGCTTAATTGCTGGAAATGTTTGCTGCTGCTTTCTTCAATGATGGCAGTTGCTGCAATGGTTTAAAAAATTTATTGTGCTATAAAAAGTAAGTGCGGACAATTTATTTTGTACCGCACTTTTTTAAAATTACGATCATGCTATCTATATCTTTTTGTGAAATTATGCGTCAATTGGAAATGCAACATGATTTGGAGACTATTACCTAAACAGATAACTTTATTAGGTGGATGATTTTAAAGGCCAAATAAGAAGTCTAAAAGTTTACGGTCAGGATTTTTAGAATTTTTTTAATAAACAAACACAAAAAGTTCAAGCCCGTATTTTATGGACGGTACGTTTAATAAGAGATAATCCATTTGTGCCGCAGACATATCTTAAACATATGGAAGGTTCTGATGGGCTTAATGAAATAAGAGTAAGTTCCGGCAACAATATTTTTAGAATATTTTGCTTTTTTGATGAAGGACAACTGGTCATTTTATTGAATGGCTTTCAAAAAAAGACTCAGAAAACACCAAGGGCGGAAATTGAAAAAGCAGAAAAATTAAAAACAAAATATTATGAAGACAAGCAAAAGCAAATTAACAGACCTTGAAGTTTTTATAGACGATAGATATGGCAAAAGAGGGTCAAAAAAAAGAGACAATTTTGAAGAAGGTTACGAAACATTTAAGTTGGGCGTTATGCTTCAGGAAATGCCCCATACGCACAACATGACTCAGGAGCAACTTGCAGAAAAATGCGGAACCACTAAAAATTACATTTCACGAATTGAAAACGATGCCAGTGACATACGGCTTTCAACTCTTATGAGAATTGTAAGAGATGGATTTGGGCAGCATTTAAAACTTTCAGTTGTTAAATAATTTATTTCGCTGCGCAAGACGTTTTACACAAGTAAGCGTCCTGCTATCCGCACCACCCCCACCTACTCCTTCCTCGACACCGTACTTGATCCGCTGCTCTGCATATCTTTTATTACAGCCGCACCTTTAAAATACACATCGCTGGCTCCGCTGGCATGTACATTCATTTCTTTGTTTACAGTAATATTTATGTCGGATGCGCCGGAGGCGTGGGCAGTGCAGTTGTCTGTTATTAAATCATATCCCTTTACATCACTGGCGCCACTGGCCTTTATGCCTACAGTGGCTGCGGTGCCGCTGATTTTTACATCTGATGCACCGCTGAGATCAAGCTTTAGCTGGTCTATTTTTACCACACCTTTAAAATTACTGGCACCGCTGCATTGTATCTCCAATGCAGGCACAGCAATGGTGCCGTTTACCAGCACATCGCTGGCTCCGGAAGCAGCAAGTTTATCCAGGTTTTTAAAACTTACATACACCTTCAGGTTTTTACTTTTCCAGTTAAATATTTTGCTGCCGTCATAATAAATATTAAGGGTGCCATTTTCCACCACCGTTTTTATATTGTTCCTGCTTTCTTCAGTGGGTGCACTTACGGCAACAGATTCCGTATCGTATTGCGAAAGATACAATTCAATACTGCCCGATACTTTAATGCTGCTGAAGCTGCCGCTTACAGTGCGCTGTACGGCATGGTCATCAGCGATAATTGTTTTTTGTGCATGCGCTGTACACAGCAGCAGCCATGCAGTAAGTGTTACTACTATTTTTTTCATATTGCTGTTTTATAATTATTGAGCAGATCTTTTTACGCTGCCACCGCTGTTTACATTTAAATCTTTTATAACGCCGCTGCCTGTATATTTTATACCGCCACCGCTGCTGGCTTTAGCAT
>JAYWIB010000728.1:0-1777 GCA_043789265.1 Chitinophagaceae bacterium | reverse complement strand
CGAGTATTGGTTCAAGCGGACACGTACACACATCTGCACCAGCTTCGGCACATTTAATTATATGATTTGGATTGCGGATAGATGCTGCAAGAATTTCTGTTTTATATCCCTGAACAGAAAAAATCTGGCGCATCTGGTGAATGAGCTCCATACCATCCCAGCCACTGTCATCTATCCGGCCAATAAATGGTGAAACATAGGTGGCGCCTGCCTTGGCAGCAAGTATAGCCTGCCCGGCAGAAAATATTAACGTGCAATTTGTTTTAATACCATTTTCGCTGAACCATTTTATTGCTTTGATTCCTTCTTTGATCATAGGCACTTTTACCACAATGTTTGGATGGATAGCTGCCAGTTTTTTTCCTTCAGCAATAATGCCATCAAAGTCGGTAGAAATTACTTCGGCGCTGATATCACCATCCACCATTTCGCAAATTGTTTTGTAATGATTCATTACTGCTTCTTCGCCTTTGATGCCTTCTTTTGCCATCAGGGATGGATTGGTGGTAACACCATCGAGGATGCCTAAATCATTTGCTTCTTTTATTTGCGCCAGGTTAGCAGTGTCTATAAAAAATTTCATACCTAAATCCCCTGAAAGGAGGATCAACTTTTTAGTTGTTATTAAATTTGTTTGCGGCAAAAATATAATAATTGAAACACTAAAGAAGAAAAATTTGGTGTAAGCAATGCTGCCTATAAATTATAGTTGTTGCAAAACTTATTTCGGAAGTTGGGCGGAAATAAAAAATGGCAAGTTACTTACATCGCACCGCTCAACCATTTACCCTTGCTACCTTCCGGTCCTGGGGGAGTTCAACAGGAGCTGGCCGTATAAGACTTGCCGGTGCAAATATAAGACAGCAACTGTGAAGTAAATCTTTTCAATAAAAAAAAATAGAAAAACATTAGCGCATTAAAAACTAAAGCCCGGCCTGTCAGTTCTGGAACTTATACGGGCTGTGCCTATCAGCCGATCTGCCTGGTCTGTAAAAGATTTGTAATAAACGAGAATGGTGTACACATTTTCTGTTTCCCAATAGTTGCCTTCCAGGTCTGTGCGCCGGGCAGGATCATCTTTATCAACAAGCGTATAGCCGTAACTGTAATAACCCTGTTTTAAAAACTGCGTGCCTTCATACATTCCTTTATCTGCATTAAATGTCATGCGTGCCTGTTCGTTTAGCTGGTAATCGGTTAACTGACCAGTCATATACAATTCTTTGCCGGCATACGCCGTCTGGCTCAATGGCAAAAAACTAAAATGCACCGTGGCGTAATCTCCCTGCCAGTAGGGATTGATGGTTTCGTATGTAGTAACCTGGTACTGGCCATTTAAATCCTGGTAGTACACATATTTCTGCGTGTTTAAATCTATATCAGGTTTTACAAAAATATCCACGCTGTTTTTTTTATTATCTGCATGGTCTATTCTTTCACTCAGCAACCGAAAGCTTCGCAAATCGAGCCAGCGCCATTCTTTACCTGCTGCAAAAACAAAATTGTTTTCATTGTTATATTCCAGCATATTGCCCCGTATAAAAGTTGGCTGTACATTTCCCTGCGCATTGTCCCACCGGTAATTTTGCAATACCATTACCTTCACCTGCTGGTTTGCATTGAATGCATTTAAACCCTCAATATTTACAGCAAACCTCAACCGTTGATGTGTTTTAAAATACTGCGGTGTAAAGGGCTGTATCAGTTGTGCACTTACGGCAGCTTTACCATCCAGCACCAGCATACCACGGGTAAATACCAGCTTAGAAGTATCTCC
>JAYWIB010000727.1:0-1782 GCA_043789265.1 Chitinophagaceae bacterium | reverse complement strand
AGTAAACCAACTCATTAGCTGCATTGCCTGCACTGAGTGTAAGGCTGTCCAGCACCTGCTGACCGAGTTGCACACGTGGCGCATTTACCAGCATATTTATTTTTTCTGTGCTGCCGTCAAAGGTTGCTTTTACATGTATTGTATCAGTACCATTAAGCATGGGTGCAAATACAAACAATAAACTGTCAGGAATTATTTGTGCATCCAGTTGCCATGCATCCAGTTGCCATGCATCTCTGCCAACAGCCATTTTATTTATTCCAATGTTATAATATTTATTGATCACCTGCATGGCACTGTTGCCAATGCTTGCGAGGTTATATTTTCCTTTTAATGAAGCCGTGGCCACCTGCGATTGGAGCGTAATTATTTTTCCTGTGTCTGTAGTATTGGCTGTAATATAGATGCTGTCTGCATTGTATCTTTTGCCATCATTTACCACAACTAATTCGCCTATTTGTATATTTCCCTGCGGTGCATTCATATCGGCAGAAGGTATATCGGCCAGTATGTTTCCGTGGATGCGTACATCTGTATTTGCAAAGCCAAGCGGCAGCAGCAGTATGCTGTCCAGCATCAGCCGCATTTTTATGTTGGTGGCAAACTTATCATCAATCAATGCTTCACCCTTCATATTAAACGCCAGACTTTTATCTGCCATGCCTGCATCTAAAGTGGTAAAGCCATTGTGTATGGCAGCCACTGCATTTATATTTTGATAATTGTATCCCTTAATAAAAGCAGCTTGTACATGTGCGCTTGCATTGGTGTTCATACGTGCAGGCGTAAAACCTTTTCCTTTGGCAGCAAAAGTCATGGTTACTTTACCCAGCATGGTATCCTGTTTTAAAATATAACCCATATCTGCCTGCTGCAGCGAGCCTTTTACATTGTACGTTTGTGCAGTGCTGTTTATAAATCCATTGAGGCTTACATTGCCTTTGTTGGTTTGCAACAAAAGATTGGTGGTAAAACTGGTTGCTGATCCTTTAAAAGTTCCGCTCATTTTAAATACATCCGGCAACCGTACAGTGGGTGGTACGGTGCCGGGCGGCAAAAATGAGAGCAGTGTAGATTTATCAGTTTGAAAATTTCCAATATTTAAATCATACACTGCCCTATTGGGATCGGGCAGGCCTTTAATATTGCCCGACATACTTATTACAGTATTGCCGATACCACTTATTTGTACCAGCGGCAGATTTAAATTATTTATATAGCCCCTTACCCTTGCATTGATATGCGCCACAGCATTTTCATTGCCTTTTAAATTTGTTTTTAACTGCGGTGCAAAAATGAGGATGTCTTTTGCTGCTAAATCGCTTTGTACAAAGTTGGCATCGAGATACAGCAGCGCCATGTTATTGGTAACTGCTTCCAGCGATGGATACTGCACGGTAATGTTGTCCCGTATAAGCGTTTTATCTGTTTGTACATATAAACTTTTTAGTGAAGCGCCGGTGTCGCTATAAGCAAAATCTGTCTGCAGTGTTTTTAATTTGAAACCACTTTTTTCTTTAAAAGATGCATTGCTGATATTGCCTGTATAGGCAGTGGGTGTTATAATAAAATTACCGGCCTTTAAAGTAAAGCTGTCAATTTTTAAATGACCGTAATCCATACCTGACGAAAGGCGTGGCTTGTTGTCATCATCAAAAAGTAATTGATTGTTTACAGCATCAATGGTATTGATACGAAGGTTCCATGGATTGTTGGCCTGAGCCTTTACTTCTTTATTGATTTCTTTTTTTACAATTTTTGTTTGTTCTGATTTACCCAGCA
>JAYWIB010000726.1:0-1791 GCA_043789265.1 Chitinophagaceae bacterium | reverse complement strand
GCCTTTCATTTGTATCAGCAACACAGTGTCACCTGCATTGTACCGGGTGGCATCTTCTACAGTTATTACATTACTGCAGGGGTTGAATGCAAGAACGGAGGTGTAGTCATTGATTATGCCACTGATAGCTGGGAGTATTTTGTTAGTTTGCTTGCAAAGTTCTAACACTTCTGCCTGATTTATTTCACGATCGTAAAATCTGATGTCATCAATCTTTCCTTTAAAACGCTGTTGATCTCCTGTCCACCATGATCCTATTTGTACATCTGCATTTGAACACTGATTTAAAGTTATAAATGGGGCAACTTTAGTTTGAATAAGAATACCATCAACATAAATCTTTAATACACTATTGTCAAAAGTTGCAACTACACAATACCATTGATCAGTTTTAATACTTCCTCCTGTATTTACATATGTACCATTCAGCGGAACGCCAGCACATCCATTGGAGGGAGGATTAACGCCATATAATACCCCTGGAAATAAATTAAAATTGATGGCAATTTGAAATTGAGTAGCCTCACCTGCGAAATAAGCAATTTTGCCAATGAGCGTTTGTAAGGAAGTTGATTCGGTATTAAAATATAGTACTATCGAAAATGCGGTTTGAGGGTTTACAGAAGCATTGCTGGGGATTTGAATATAATCATCGATTCCATCAAATTGGTAAGCACTATTGATATTTCCAAACCTGTCAGTGGTTAATGCAGCACCATTTTTGGGAATACCATTTAAACCATTGCCTGTTACTTCATTGGCATTATTCGAAAAAGGATAATATGCAACTAAGCCTTGATTGAGATTTATCTGTGCATAGCATATATTGTAAAATAATAGTAGTATAAGTGGTAAGGTTTTTTTCAAGCTGGGTGGGTATTTATAATAAATATAAGGAGCAATTTTTAAATGCCTGTATAATTATGTGGAGTAATATTATTCAATTCTTTTTTTACAGATGCAGACACCTTTAATGTTTTAATAAATGCTTTGATAGCTGTTTTATCAATCGCACTGCTGCCCCTGGTTAAGTCTTTCAATGCCTCGTAAGGAGCCGGATAATTTTCTCTTCTTAAAATTGTTTGAATGGCTTCTGCCACCACCGCCCAGTTTCCCTCCAGGTCGGCCTTTATTTTATCTTCATTCAATAATAATTTACTCAGTCCTTTTTCAATTGATTTTATGGCTATTAGTGTATGCGCCACCGGTATGCCAATGTTTCTCAACACAGTGCTGTCGGTTAAGTCCCGCTGCAGGCGGCTGATCGGGAGCTTTGCCGCAAAATGTTCCAGCAGTGCATTGGCAATGCCCAGGTTACCCTCTGCATTTTCAAAATCAATGGGATTTACTTTGTGCGGCATTGCGCTGCTGCCCACTTCTCCCTTTTTTGTTTTTTGTTTAAAATAATCCATGCTGATAAATGTCCAGATGTCGCGGCAAAAATCTATCAGTATAGTATTGATGCGTTTGATGGCATCAAAATGTGCAGCCAGTGTATCATAATGTTCTATTTGCGTGGTATGCTGCTGCCGCTGCAGTTGCAGTTTATCTTCTGTAAATTCATTTGCAAATTTTATCCAGTTGTATTTTGGAAAGGCAATGTGGTGGGCATTAAAGTTTCCGGTGGCTCCGCCAAACTTTGCCATAAAAGGAATGTAGCTGAATAACTGTACCTGGTTTTCCAGCCGCTCGGTAAACACCAGCAATTCCTTACCCAGCCGGGTGGGGGAGGCGGGCTGCCCGTGTGTACGTGCAAGCATGGCCACATCTTTATACTTATGGGCGGCCTGC
>JAYWIB010000725.1:0-6235 GCA_043789265.1 Chitinophagaceae bacterium | reverse complement strand
ATAATGTTATAGTAATGGATGGATTTCATTTAACACCTGTTCCAATCAATAATGCAGTGCAATGCTGGCAGAATGTATCATTCCTTTAAACAGCTTAGTACTTAATTATATCTCCATTTAATAGGTAATCAATAACGCAAACATTCCTTAATTTTACGTCTTTAGAAGTGCAGCAATTCCTTTTTATACTTGGGATAATTTGGTTTGAAAAATAAGTGCCTTTTTATCAATGAAGCAAATCATTCAGTACTTGTTTTTTCGTTTCCCGGTTACCTGCGTCACGCTCAATTCCTCATCTTATTGGCAAGCGGTTAATTTTTCTTCAAAAGGAAAATTCGTTTAAATCATTTTAAGGTATTTAATAATTATCGTGGCAGCGGCAATAATAAAAATGTATCGCTCTTGTTAAACCATTAAAAAAATAACATGAAAAAAGATTATTCGTCCACATTGAAAACAGCGGTATTATCCTTTGTAATATTACTGGCCAATGCTGCTGCTGCACAAAATTGGGATGCCAATTTACTGGAACAAATTAACCCCAACAATCCCAGTTCAGATTACTGGAAAATTACCAGCAGCTCTGCGTACTGGGTGCCTGCATCCGGCATACTGGCCACTTATTTTGCCGGTGCTTTTGGCAAAAATAAAATGCTTAAAAAAGAAGGTTACAAAGCATTGTTCGGCATTGCGGTAAGTACCGCATTGTCTGAAGCTGTAAAGTTTGTTATCAACAGGCAGCGGCCAGCCTTTGCTTTTCCCAACGATATATTTGAAGGAAGCAATACAGGAATTCAAGGGCAGTCATTTCCTTCTGGCCACACTACGCTTGCATTTACCTATGCCACCCTCCTTACTATGCAATACCACAAATGGTATGTAACCGTACCTGCTTTTTTATGGGCGGGTTCGGTAGCGTATTCAAGAATGTACATGGGTAAACATTATCCTACAGATGTACTGGCGGCGGCTGTATTGGGTACCGCCAGCACCTGGCTTACATACAAACTGAACAACAAATTATTTAAAGTAAGGCCGGCGGTAAAGCATACCTGATTGACAGCCCTTAATTTTTTATTGACCACTAAAAAACTTTTCTTCTTCAGTAAAATCAATGTAAGGATATTGATTTCTCAGCAGCAATACTTTTTGCAGATTGTTCTCTAAAAAGTTTTTGTGTGCCGAGGATGCCGGATTAAAAGCTGTATGATTTTTTGCGGCATTGATGGTGTTTATTTCTTTCATCACCTGCCTGTCTGGCTCATGGATGCTGGCAGTTACAAATTTTTCCCACACATAGTTGGTGGCAGCATAATTTGGATGCACCATATCTTCTGCATAAAAACGATAATCCCTTAAATCATCTATTACCAGCTCATACGCAGGAAAATAAAACAAGCGTTTGTCTCTGTCAGTAAGCTGGTGTATGGCCTGTATCAGTGCAGCCTTGCTCCGGTTGTTTTCTATAAAGCCATCCCGTAAATGCCTTACCGGGCTGATGGTAAAAATGATTTTTACAGCCGGATTATACTCAAATAATTTATGCAGCATTTCATTCAATGCAGTTACGGTTTCGTGTGGGTGCAACAAGCGTTTATTAAACTTATCCGCAGGTACTTTGTGGCAGTTGGCCACCACATGGCCTTTGGCGCCTGCTGCATCATTTTCCTTCGTCAGTTCATACACAAAAGAAGAGCCTGCGGTAATCATTATCCAGTCAGCAGTTTTTAAAAAAAGATGCGCCTTATGTATCGCCTCATTTATACCCTGCAGGCAACTATCTTTATCCGGATGCGAAAAGCGGCTGTGGTGCTGCCAGCTATGCCAGCATTCGTTTTGATAAAAAATATCTGCTGCGATATACTGCCGGTTTTGAATATACGCATCCATAGCATGCACTATGCTGATGGGATTAAATAAAATACCATGCGGATTTTCCAGCACCGAAAATTTCAGTTGCTTCAGTTTGCTGCCAATGTTTTCTGTAAAGCAGGAGCCTATTAAAAATAAACTGTGTGTATGCTTAATTTTTTGTGTAAATGCAGGGGGCGTAAAGGCCAAATGAAAATCCATATTGTATAAAATTAAAAACAGCCTGCATTAAATAAAAATTTCAGCAGCCATCCGTGTACAGTCAGCAAGTGCATGCCTGTTTATATGCGTTGGTAAATTCAATTCATCAAAATAATTAATCATCTTTTCGGTATCCATATTTCCTACCAGCAGGTCGCCGGCCATGGGGCAGCCGCCAATGCCTTTTAAAGCGCCGTCAAATCTTGTACAGCCTGCATTAAATGCAGCAGCTAATTTGGGTTTCCAGGTGCTGGCACTGCTGTGCAAATGCACGCCCGTTTCCACAGCAGGATAGGCCTCCATTACTTTTTGCATTGCAGCACTTACCTGCTCAGGCGCAGCCACACCCACGGTGTCGGCCAATGAAATAATTTTAATGTTCATATGCACCAGTTTGTCTATCCACTGCAGCACTATTTCTTTGCTGTATGCATCGCCATAAGGATTGCCAAAACCCATGGAAATATATACCACCAGTGTTTTATTGTTTTTTATACAAAGGTTTTGAATCTCCCCCACTCTTTCCACCGAATGCTGTATGGTGCTGTTGGTATTGCGCTGCTGAAAAGTGGGTGAAACTGAAAAAGGAAAACCCAGGCAACTGATGGCTTCCTGCTCCACAGCCTGCTCCGCCCCTCTTGTATTGGCCACTATTGCCAGCAGCTTACTTATGGTGCCGTTCAATTGCAATCCTGCAAGCACAGCAGCCGTATCTGCCATCTGCGGTATTGCTTTTGGTGAGACAAAACTTCCAAAATCAATGGTATCAAATCCTACCTTAAGCAAAGCATTGATGTAATTTATTTTTTTTGGTGTGGCAATAAAATTTTTCCATCCCTGCATGGCATCACGGGGGCATTCCACCAGTTTTATTTTTTTGTTTTCTGCCAATGTATTTTTTATGAGTGCAAATTATAAAAAAAAATGCAGCCCCTGTTGCGGACTGCATTGTACAATTATATTGATTTTTATTTATTCAGCTTCCTTCAGCAGCTTTTCGTACATAGCCAATTTAGCCGCATCCTTTTTTACATCATAAATGTTTTTAAGAATGTTTACCGATTGTCTGTAATTTAATTTCTCAGACGACTTTGGTTTTTGTACAGTGGGGAAAATACTTACGGCTGCCTCTGCATAAGGAATGGCATCGTTCATCATTTTTGTTGCCTCTGCATCCAGTGCCTTTTTCCTTTTTAAATCATCTGGCTTTGGGCCACGAATTTTACGGGCTGTTTCAGATACATCTATAGAATTATTGTACATAAAATTTGCCAGTACAAAATTAGCTTCCAGTGTGGATTTGATGGTGATGGCTTTTTTCATCACTTCCACCAGTTTGGTTTTAAAGCTGTCTGTGTTGGCATTTTTTGTTTCGTCAGAATAAATGTAATGATACAGTTCCACGCCATAGTTATAGGCTATTGTGTAATTATCCGGATGCTTTGCCATCAGTTCTTCATACTTTCCAAATAACGCAGGTTTGGCTACACCGTCAGTGGCTTCTTCTATTTCAAGCGCCGTCCAGTAATCATTGTTTTTTGGATAAAACTTTTTTCCTTTCTCCAGCATTTCAGTAAAGGCAGCTTTATCTTTTTTTGTTTTGTAATAATCGGAAAGTATCTGGTATGTATCTACATACTGTGCGTCTGATACATTGGCATCAGCCAGCTTGCGGTGATAAACAATTGCCTCGTCAGTTTTTTTTGCTTCAGAAGCGGCAATGGCTGTATACAAAGTAAGTGTAGTGTCCAGTGCCGAAAATTTAAAGCCATTGCTGCCTGCTATGTTATTTGCATAAATATAATCATGCACCTCCAGCGCTTTTGAAAATGCAGCGTATGCTGCGTTGGGGTCTTTATTGCTGTATGCCTTTACGCCCACTTCAGATGAATAGCCTACATAAATATCAAACAGCGGCGAGTTAGATTGCTCTTCCAGCAAGGGGGCCTTAGCATCAAGTGTGCGGTACTGCTTTAATGCTTCGAATGCTTCTGCTTTTAATGCAGCGCTTTCTGCAAGTGTACGGGTGCTGTCTTTAGAAAGCTGGTTGTAAGTATATCCTTTGTAAAACCAGCCTTCAGGCTTTTTTGCATTTTTTTCTACTGCCAAAAATTTATCAACGGCCTCTTTTGCTTTAGCATGCTGACCGAGGTAAGCGAATTTTTTTACCTCATCAATGTCCTGTGCATAGCTTAGGAAACCAGTAACTGCCAAAATAGTGAGTAAAGAAAGTTTCTTCATTTTTTAAAAGTTTTTTTAACCTGCTAAAGGTATTGGTTTGTTTGTAATTTGTATAGCAACGGCCAATATTTTTCATAAACCATGCCAGAAACAATTAATAAAAACACAAAGGCCGCACCAGCTCCCGGACATTGTCCGGATTAGGTTTCATACATTTGTTCTCATTCATGATTTCTCAAAACACCATACAGCAAATACTCAACCGCATAGACATTGTGGAGATAGTGGGTTCTTTTATAAAACTGAAAAAAAGAGGTACCAATTACCTGGGGCTATGTCCTTTTCACAATGAGAAATCGCCTTCATTTACGGTATCACCCGCTAAGGAAATATACAAGTGCTTTGGATGTGGCCGCAGCGGCAACAGCATTGGCTTTTTGATGGAACATGAAAAATATACTTATGTGGAAGCCCTGCGCTGGCTGGCACAAAAGTACAATGTGGAGATGGAGGAAACGGAAAGCACACCGGAGCAAAAGCTGCAGCAGCAGGCGGCAGAAAGCCTGTTCATCATTAACAGTTTTGCACAACAATTTTTTAGCAACTACCTTCTCAATACAGAAGCAGGCCGGGATGTGGGCCTTAGCTATTTAAAACAAAGAGGCTTCAGGGAAGAGATAATAAAAAAATTTCAGTTAGGTTTTAACCCGGAGGCCAGAGATAGTTTTACCACGGCAGCGCTGGCAGCGCAATACAATATTGAACTGCTGAAAAAAAGCGGGCTGGTGGCGGTAAGGGATGATAAGCCAATGGATAATTACCGGGGCAGAATAATTTTTCCGATACACAACCAGAGCGGCAAAGTGCTGGGCTTTGGTGCAAGAATATTAAAGACCAACGACAAGGCGCCAAAATACATCAATACACCAGAAAATGAAATTTATGTAAAAAGTAAAATTTTGTATGGCAGCTACTTTGCCCGGCAGGCTATAGATAAGGCAGATGAATGCCTGCTGGTAGAAGGCTATACCGATGTAGTATCCCTGCATCAGGCAGGTATAGAAAATGTGGTGGCAAGCGGCGGCACATCACTTACGGCTGATCAGTTACGGCTTATAAAAAAATATACCAGCAACCTTACCATTATTTATGATGGCGACAGCGCCGGTATAAAAGCTGCATTGCGTGGGCTGGATCTGGCACTGGAAGAAAGCCTGAATGTAAAGCTGGTATTGATACCGGACAATGAAGACCCGGACAGTTATGTAAATAAAGCGGGTGCAAAAGCTTTCGCAGAATTTATTGCTGCCAATAAAAAAGATTTTATTCTCTTTCAACTGGAAGTGGCACTGAAAGATGCCGGTACAGATACCAACCGAAAATCGGCTGTGGTAAATCAGGTGGCAGAAACCATTTCAAAAATTAATAAGGCAGAAGACTTTACCAAACAGCAGGATTATATTAAGCAATGTGCCGAAATATTAAAGATAGAAGAAAGCGGATTGCATGCACTGGTAAATAAATTTATACGGGATAAAATTACAAAGGAAGAAGGGCGGCTGGGCAGGGATTCTTTTTTGGAAGTACCTGCAGAAAATAAACCAGTAACGGAAGTGGACGAAGATGCCCTGATGCTGGTGAATAAAGATGAACAGCATGAGCAGGCGATGGTACGCAGCCTCATCGAATTTGGTTTAAAAGAATGGGACAACGGCCAGCGGGTGGCCGATTTTATTTTTGAAGAAATAGAACAGCACAACCTGGAAGAGCTAATTGACAACAAGCAACTGATAACAATTATTGATACCTACAAGGCCTGGTACAACGAAGGACTGGAGCCTGTAGCCAAAACATTTTTGTACCACCCCGATTTTGCCCTCGGCTCACTGGTGGTAAATGTGATGGATTACACTTACGAGATAAGCCCCAACTGGAAAGAAATTTATGAAGGCAAAATATTAACGAGAGAAGATTTATATAA